>CACXHF010000158.1 GCA_902767305.1 uncultured Eubacteriales bacterium | reverse complement strand
TCAGGATAACAGGCTCTCTTGTTTCGTGAACAGTACGTGAGATTTCAGCGAAATTATTCCTCAAGTCGGAAACAGGACGGATTTCAGGCATCACGATCATACTCCTCTCACAATTCTCAGCATCATATTATCATGATTATGATAATATGACAAGGGACAATAATTGCCTTCACCGTTTGCGTTGATATAACCATGCATGGAAAGTGTCTTTAGAGATGCGGCAGCCAACGTTGTTGATACGGATAGCCGGGAACGCTTTCTGGTGAATTAAGCTATAGACAGCTTTTCGTCCCACAGCTGAATTGCAAAAATAACGGGTACAGGTAGAGAAATGGTGCACCCGTAAGTATTACAGTTCCCATAACTACTATAACAAAACGCCAACAAACGGTGAAAATTGTGAATCAATCATTTTTCTTGTGTGATAGGTGCTTCTCCAGGCCAGGGAACGAACAGCACCTGTCTGTGCCGATGTCAAGGGCAGCTAACCATTTATCCCTTCCGCCTCAATCTGAGTATCGAGCGGCCGCGTGGCTGAAAACCTTGGTTTTGTTCTGCGGCTCCACGTATGAAATAAACTGTTCCGTAAAATGAATCAGGATGCAGACCATAAAAGCACAAGTAATGAACTTGCAGATATCAGTTCCGTTTTGAATTCTTCAGTATCCCGGATCAAGAAAACAGAGATCCGAAATGGAGAAAGTCAATTACGGCAAACAACGAACTCCCCCGGGTATCGGCATTGATGCTGAAGCAAAACTCCGGAAAAGGAAAGGCACACGTTACATGAACCGGGCGGAACGGACCTGCCAAGCTTTTGCAAAACCTGGCAGGTCCGTTCCGTTGTTTAATTCAACAGTTTCAGATGATTTCCGTTTTGCTGATATCAACGGCCTTTCCGCTGAACGCCACTCCATACTGAATGATGGCCTGAACACCGTGTTTTTTCATGTCTGTTACGTATTTCTTTTCGGAAATCTGCTTCAGAGCACGATATGCAAGCGCTTTCAATTCAGCCTGAGAACAGTTTTTTTCTGCCTTCAGTTCAAAGATGAAGCCAGGGATACCGGTATGGATTGGCATAAGCTGAACATCATAGCGTCCATCACCAGGCTCCTGATTGGAAGTTACACGATAATGATCTCTGAAAAGGATGCAAAGTCCAAGAACCAACCCGTGATAAAAAACTTCTTTTGCTGTGTCGTAATAAAGGACGGATTCACTCAGCAGCTTTTCCAGAAGCATTTTCAAGCGAGGAATATCATTGCTGAAAATGGACTCCTGGATGGAAATGGCTATGGACTGTGGAATGATAGGTTCCAGCCTTGAGAGAATTTCTTTGTTGTAGACAAATGAAATCTCTTTGTTGGGCGACGACACTCTGCATATAAAATCTCCGGAGGGAGCATAGACTGTTTCTTCAGCCTTCAGGTATCCGGCGACCAGCAAAAAACTGTAAATCAAGGAAGGATTCTTCTGAATTTCCGGATAGGTCACACCTGTATCTACGTATGTCAGGAAAGATTCGCGCCGCAGCAAAGCGTGAAGCCGCTCAAAGGTTAGTTCGTCGGCGAGAGAAAGTATTTCTCCGATCACATCATTACTGCCGGTTGACAGCCAGTATGTTCCTGGCTTACAGGCCCTGCTGAAGTAATTCATGACCGACAGGGGATTTAAGATTTCAGTATGTCCGAAGCGATAGCCGTCATACCACTCACAGATCTCATCATAACATTCCGGTACAGCATAGTATTCCGTCATCTCTTTGACCTCATCCAGTGTGAAGCCAAAATATTCGCTGTATCTGTCATCCAGAATCGAATTGATCTTCAGATTGTTCAGACCGCTGAACAGGCTTTCCTTTGCCACACACAGGATGCCTGTCAGGAACCCATATTTCAGATGCTTATTATCCTTGAAAACGCCGGAGAAAAGATTCCGGATAAAGAGCACTACCTCATCATAGAAGCCGCAGGAATGCCCGTGCTGAATCGGCGTATCATATTCATCAATAATGACAATCGGCTCGATGCCATGAACGGCGTGCAGCATCTGTGTCAGCATCATCAGGGACAGCATCACCTCATTGACGGATGCCTGACCGGAGATCATTTTATGGTAAAAATCCTGATCAGGATTCGCATTCGAATCAAGCTCAGAATGGCGTCTGTATTCCATAATGATCAGCTTTGAGATCAGATCATATGCCCTATCCCATGAAGTGCATTTCACATCCTTGAAGGAAAGAAATACGACAGGATACTTTCCCTGATGGCTGCGATATGCCTTGCCGCATTTCCAGATTTTCCTGTCGTAAAAATACCAGGAAGTATCCTCCTCTGTTTTCTCAAAATACGTTCTCAGCATATCCATGTTGAGCGTTTTCCCAAAACGCCGGGGACGGGTAAACAGAGAAACCATCGGGACTTCGTCAAGAAAGTCACGGATCATCAGTGTCTTATCAACGTAGTAATACTCTGTAGAAGCCTTCCGATAGTCTGAAATGCCAATGGGTAAAGGAAGCATCTTTTTTGTACGCGATGCTTTTTCCGGTCTGACCAGCTCAGATTTGCGCCTTCCGTCTTCCGGATACTGTGCGCCTGCCGGGATCATCCATATCCCTTTGAACTTTTGTGCTCCCGCAATTCGTCCGTCCCTGCACAGCCGTGCAAGCAAAGATTTAGAAATTCCCCATTGAGCTGCCGCATCCTGAATGCTCTTCCATTCAGACAAAGAAATCACCTCCGCTGATGAACAATCATCATTTTACCGAACAGAATGAACAAATGCAATATGAATATTCAATAAATACAGTGTTCATTCGAACATTACAGTACAAATGAACAGAATAATTATGTTCATACTTAAGTTGTTTTCTGCAAAGACAGATGGTGATTAGAAACAGTGTATTCTGAATTACCATCCTGTTTTCTATTCAGGTTCTAACATGAAGCGTCGATGCGTTGTTTTAAAAGCGCCCGGGCAAGCAATCATTTCAGGATTCAATTCCGTTTTGCCGGATATCATATCCGCTTCATACATCTCAAGCCAAGGGCTGCCTGACGTCTCCGGCATTGTGAAGCAGAACGACTTCATTCTGCTGATTTCAGCAGAACCATCTCCGGTGCATAAAGTGCATTTATCCGGAATATGCTTGCAGAGTCCATTAGCCGGCATTCTGCAGAAAGCGTGAGACCTTTGACAGAATTCCCATTTTTCCGGAGTACCCAGAGTAGAGAAGTCATGCTGCATCTGATATTCTTTTTGTCATAAATTGAATGACTGAAAAAGGACAGAAGCAGAACAGCAATACCCAATCAGGAAATATCTTCCCAGCGATGTCAAATCCAAATCGGTTTTCTCAGCTGTCCGTCTTGAAATTAACCCCGGCCAGGAATAAAATCACATTCAGCGGATAATGGTCAGCGACGGACGGTTTCTGCCGGCATAAGCAATAACTGCACAGGACAGATATCGGAATTCGTACGAACGCTGTGCTATTCCTCACAGCCTGGGATGGATTTGTCTGAACTGTTTGTTTCTGCGGCCGGTGTTTTGCTTCCCGACGGGCAATACGGATATGCATTAAAAATTTAAACTGCACCGTTGAGCCGCCTCTGTAAATTCTCGCCCGCCATCTGCTTCCGGTCAACGTCATCATGCCGGAAGATCAGCAAGATGATCCAGCACGTCAGACTATGAACCCGGCCAGGGTTTTTCTCCTTCCTGCCAGTTGATATGAAAACCGACAGAGCCGGTTCAGGCCCGGTCCGAAAGAATCAGCAGATTTCTCATCAGCTTATCTGCCGAGAACTGTCCTGTGGATTGGGTAACCTGTCTTCAAAATACAGAACCGTTCTTGTCAGCTTTATACCTGTATCAGAAAAAAATCAGACGTTATACTTGTGTTCCGGCAAATAATCATTTTTCAGACGGAGGAGCATCTGCATGACAGAACAGGAAAGACAGAAGCGCATTGCCAGTGGTTATCTATGGAAAGATACGGATGAATATCTGGAACATCAGGCCAGAGTCAAAGATCTGATGTACGAATTCAACATGTCCAGACCCAGTGAGATAGAAAAACGCCATGCCCTGATGAAGCAGATGTTTGGCTTTGTGGGCAGTAATGTATGGATCAATCAGCCGCTGACGCTGGCAGTAGGTTCAACCGTGACTATTGGAGAAGGCACCTACATCAATTCCGGCCTGACTCTGATCGACGACTATACGATCAGCATCGGTAAAGGCTGCCTGTTCGGCACCGGTGTAACGCTCTGTACTACAGGCCATCCCATCGACCCGGAAGAGCGTGCCAAGTGCAGTATGTATTCTTTTCCCATCACCATTGAAGATGGGGCATGGATCGGAGCAGGCGCCATTATCCTGCCCGGTATCACCATCGGGAAATATGCCGTCGTCGGTGCGGGCAGCGTGGTTACCAAAGACGTGCCGGAGTATACGATTGCGGCAGGAAATCCCTGCAGACCCATCCGAAAGATCAGTGAGCATGACAAGGAATACTACTGGAAGAACCGGCGTTTTGACGAACAGATTCCGTAATCACATCATTGGTCCAATCCACACTCAGAAAAAATACGAAGAGGCAGACAGCAGATTTCCAGTGATGTCTGCCCATGCCTGATGGTATACAGGCCTGTCCCGGAAAAATTTCTCTTTTCTATGCAGCATACAAAAAAGCCCGGCACTGACCAGATAACCGCTGTTATCCGGTCAGTGCCGGTGTCCTCTATACCGGGAGCAATCCTGATACAGATCTTCCGTCATCTCTGTCCCACTGTACAATGTCAATACCGTACCGCCTATGTATCTGCAGCTTGTGCTCAGCATCCGCCCGTATACAAATCTGTGTCTGCCATAAAACGTCCGTCATTCATTTGTCATTCTCCACTTGCTATTTTTCTCTGCTCCGTTTATCATAGCATTGTTGATTGCACGCTGCCGGTCAGAGGTGTTACATCCGTCAAGGCAGCCTGCCTTTATTTTCTCTGTCTGGATATACAGACTGATATTCTGAGAACGGTGGCTGAACAATGATCAAACAGATAAAATGGAAGCAGATTTTTCCTGTCGTGATCGTATGGATTGTGACTGTGCTGCTCCTGTGCACGCATTATACCAACAAATTCCGTCTCTGGCCGGATCTGCTTACAGACGGAATCGTACAACCGGATGGCAAAACCATTCTGAGTATCCCGGACGGTGACAGTTACAGACAACTGACTTTTTCCTCACCCCTGATCATTCCTCCCGGGACTTACCGGTTTCAGTGGAATCTGGAATGTGACGGTGTCAATTCCATCCGGCTGTTTTCAACGAATGATGCACGCTTTTCTCCGGATACATTCGATATTGCTCCGGGTCTGGATAACAATGTCTATTTTACGCTGAAAGACAATGCGGAATTTCTTCGCTTTACCATTGACTTCAAGGATGGTACCTATTTAAAGATCTACAACTTCCGCCTGTACTCTCCCTCGTATAATGATCATCGCATGACATTGATTCTGCTTGCCTCTTTGTTCAGTGTCCTCTGGCTCTTTCACTGTACAGGAAGGAAAATCCATCCCTCAGTTCTGCTGCTTGCCGCCGCGGTGATTTATTCAAGCGTTCCCTCCTTCAGAGATAATATCAGTGATCTGTACGACACCAGCTTTCACATCTCCAGGCTGTGGAATCTGGTATCCGGATTGAAGTCAGGACAGATTCCCGTCCGGTGTGCAGGCTATTCATATAACGGATACGGTGCTGTCACCTCTGTTTTCTATCCGGATATTCTTCTGTATCCATTTGCCCTTCTGCTTCTGGCAGGCGTATCGACCAACTATGTCATGCAGTGCATTTTTGTTACCCTGAATATTCTCTCCTGCCTGACCATGTATCAGTGTGCGATGCGGATCATGAAAGACAGATGGACCGCCGTTATCTCTGCCATTCTGTATACGCTTGCCATCTATCGGATCACGGACGTTTACATCCGATGTGCACTTGGCGAAGCCATCGCCTTCGCACTTCTCCCGATACTCGTCCGCGGCGTCTGGTCTGTATGGTTTGGAAACAAGGAGGAATGGCCCTGGCTGACACTGGGCGTCTGTGCCGTATTCTACAGTCATATGCTGACAGTTCTTATGTTCCTTCTCGGACTCCTCGGGCTGTTCATTTTCTATCTTCCAAAGCTTATTCACGAAAAGCGGCTGCTTCCTCTCTTTAAGGCCGGCCTGCTCACCCTGTTCATCTGTCTGACTCAGCTCATTCCCATGTACGATTATCTGCAGACCGGCGTGGGTCCTATGGGAATGAACATGTCCGTGGCCGGTTCTGCGATCTCTCC
>CACXHF010000157.1 GCA_902767305.1 uncultured Eubacteriales bacterium | reverse complement strand
TCGGATCTCTACGCGATTCCTGTATTTATAGACGATCTGAGCAAACCCAGGTTTGCTCAGAATCATCACCGCTATACGGAATATCTGCCGGATGAAATTACACTTCCGGACGGTATCCGTGTGATCGAAGGGAGTGCTTTCTGTTGCGCAGGATATCTGAGAAGCATTACGATACCTAAATCTGTTTATAAGATGCATATTCCATCCGGAAACCTCAGGATCTATCTTCCCAGAAGCGTAAAATCCCTGAACCATGACGGGCTTTCTTCAGCACCGACGCTGATGGTTTACGAGGGCTCTTACGCGGAGGAATACTGTAAAAATTATGATCTTCCCTACGAGGTCATTCCGGACACACCGGATTCCCTGCTGGAAGAACCTCAACCTGTATCGGAAGAATATATGCGGCTGTTTGGCATCTGGGAAATCAAAGATACATTCCCGGGCGAACCCAACGAGATCGAAATGACGGAATCCACGATGCGGACAGACAATAAAATATATAATGTGAGATATACTGCCAAGAACATTGAGGTGTTGAATAAAGAAGGAAAGACGACAAAAACATATCAATGGAAAATCACGAATCAGAGCAATCTGGAATTGACCTGGAAGACACGTGGCGACGGTGTGGATGATGACGTCTGGGATTCCCATACGGCCACTTACAGGAGAATCGACGGCGAAGTGCCTCCGACAACGCTGTCTGAAGATGCCGCCGAAAACAAGTGGACCACAGGGGTTGAAGTCCAGAATAACGATGAAACCGGTACGGCTTCTGTCTCGGCCTTCCATCTCAACCAATGGGTAGGAGATCAGTCGGAAGTATATATCCCAGCGATCAGTGACAAGGGATATCCGGTGACGGAGATTTCAGGAAGCGTCTTTCACAAAAACAAAGTAATCCGGAGCGTCTATATCCCGGAAGGCATTCAGGCCATCGGCCGCGGTGCTTTCAGCAAGTGTGAAAACCTGGCATCGGTTCGGCTCCCATCCACCCTCAGGAGCATCGGCGCTGTCGCCTTCGGGGATTGCCCGAATATTACGGAGATAGTGCTTCCGGAGGGTCTGGAGGAGATTGGAAACTCTGTCTTCTCTGAAACCGGATTAACTGACATCCGGATTCCGGATTCCGTCAGAACGTTGGGAGAACGTGCATTCAGGAATTGCCGTGATCTGCGGCAGGTCACACTGTCTTCCGGCCTGGAAAAGATTGAGAAAGGCCTTTTTAAAGGGGACAGTCTGCTGACAGAAATTGTTATCCCGGAAGGGGTCAGAGAAATTCAGGATGAGGTTTTCAGCGGCTGTACAGGTCTGACATACGTCACGCTCCCTTCCACTCTGGTCAGCATGAAAGATGAGGCAATTTTTGCCGACTGTCCAAATCTATTAACGATTTATGCACCGGAAAACAGTTATGCATGGAGAAAAGTTCAGGAACTGGGTTACGGCCATTTGCTGACTGCGATTTCTGTTCCGGAAAGCCGCGAAACAGAAACGTCGGATGCCGGCAGCGGATCCGTCGGATTGCCGGAAAACGCGGATCAGTATGCCTGCAATGAGCAGGACTTCGAGTGGTCTGTCGTCCGTGAAAACGATTATGAAGTCCAGATTGACAGATATATCGGAGAGTCTCCTTTGGTACGCATCCCGGACACGATTGACGGACGGCCTGTGGTCAAGCTCAATTACAACTCTTTCAGAGATCAACAGCATGTCAGTGGAGTCATTTTTGGCACCAATATCCGAATGATCGAGACGGGAGCATTCTCCAGATGCGTAAATCTGACAGATATCTTCCTGAACGACAGGCTGGAATCGATCGGACAGCAGGCCTTCAGCGAGTGCTCTTCATTGCGGACAATTACGTTCCCTGCAAGCTTGAAAAAGCTCTGGGGCATGGCATTTTCTGACTGTGAAAACCTGGAGTCAGTCCGTTTTGATGGCGTCCTGGAGGATGAGGAAACCATTATTCTGAATGGCCAGTATGCTCCGGGCGGATTCTTCAATGGATGCCGTAAGCTCCGTGAAGTTGTTTATCCCAACGATCATCTGGTATTCCGGGATCGGATGCTCATCGCGCAATCAGAGACAACTTCCCCAGTTCTCATCAGCTACACGGGCATGGAGGATGGGGAAGTCTTCACCGTACCGGAGGAATTTCTAAACAGCGGAATCAATCAGACTGCCTTTGCCTATCTGCCTCTTACGGAACTGGTTTTCCCGGACACCGAGTTGTTCCAGGAATGCAAGCTCACGCTGTGGAATGTCCGGGCAGACAAACTGTATTTGGGTAGCAACATCCTCCTGGAGCAGATACTTCTGTGCAGTGAGCTGTCAGAGATTACGGTGTCTCCGGTTAACCGATGCGGACTGTATACAGAAGGCGGCGTTCTGTTCTCCCGGTCGGGGGATGAGGTGAAACTGCTCTGCTATCCTCCGAAAATGGCCGGAGGCGACAGCTATCAGGTGCCGGAAGGCGTCACGGTCATTGCGGGCTGGTCCGGTTTCAGTTACAGCAGCTTAAGCGAAATCCGGCTGTCAGGATCTGTCCGGACAATTGAGCAAGGCGCTGTTAACGGGATGAATAATCTGAAAGACATTTATGTTCCGGATTCGGTCACTGAGATCAGCCTGACGATTATTACAAATGACTGTGTTTTCCATACTGTGGAAGGTTCTGCGGCTGACAAATACTGTAAACAGCGGAAATGGAATGTTGTCAACGACCTTTCTCCCCAGCCAACGCCGGCTCCGACAACCAGGCAGATTGACAGTATCATCTTTGGTTACACTTTGCCGGAAGGCCATATCCTGCACAGAGGATATGAGGATTTCAGAGCCGGCTTCTCGCTTGAGCTGTACCGGGACGGGACGCTGAAGTCCGTTGAGGAAATGGCAGAAGGCAATGAAGTCTATTACGGCACATGGACCAAAGAAGGGAATACGCTTCATCTGAGCCTGCCGAAACTCAGCGGCCTGGAAAGTACAATCCGAATCAGCGGTAATGATTGGAGCGGTACTTTCTATAACACAAAGGCGAGCGGCAAGATGCCCGGAGACGCGGACACATTCTTCGAGCAGGCAGCCGGGCAGCCGAGCGCTTCTGTGTCTTCTGAACCCACAGAAGCTCCTTCCGGGGAGTATTCGCAAACGCCGGATGAGGAATATACAGAAACAATTGAACAGGAACCAGCGCTGGACCAGGCTCAGGCGTCTGAGGAGGAATACACAGAAGAAATTGAGCAGGCTCCCGCACAGGAATCTGCTCAATGGGATGAATTACCTGCTGCAACCGCTCTTGCGGTCAATCCGCTGATTGACGGAAAGCGTCAGGTTCCGGTTTCATCTGTCCGGGCGGATTCCTATATTACCGGTTCCAAAGAATCCTATCCTCCGGAAAACATGGTTGATGGTGATGAGACGACTAGCTGGCAGTTTTCAACGAAGCAGAGCAAGCTGAAGGAAACCTATGTGTATTTTTCTTTCCCTGAACCGGTAACCATTGATGAATTATGGATTAAAAACGGTTTCTGGAAGATCACCTCCGGAAAGGATCAATATACCCGAAACAGCAGAATTAAGGAACTGGGTATTGCTTTCCTGTATGCGGATTCCGCCGACTATGCTGACAGACAGACAATCAAGCTGAAGGATGATAAAAAGAGAAACGACTGGCAAAAAATTGAACTTGGAGCACACCAGAACGTTACCGGAATCCGCTTCAGGATTATGAGCATATATCAGGGCAGCAAATTTAAGCATGACGTCTGTGTTTCCGAAGTTATGTTTATGAATTCAGAGCAATAGTTTATCCCTGCCTCCAAAACCTTAAACAGGTGTTCCCTGCACGAAAAACCGCAATAAAAAAGGCTGACATGATCATTTATCATTCATGTCAGCTTTCTTTTGTTCCCGTAATCAGTGTTGACGAATCAGTCCGCAGATGCCGTTTCGCTGGTTTTTCGCTTCATA
>CACXHF010000156.1 GCA_902767305.1 uncultured Eubacteriales bacterium | reverse complement strand
TTTGATCTCTCCGGCCGGATGGATGATAAAGTACTGAAAATTGTCGTGATCATTGATACCTCTGCCTCTGTCGATAATCAGATGATCGGGCAGATCATCAATGAGGTATTTGAGATTCTGGCAAAACGAAAGCATGAAGTGACACTGATCGAAAGTGATTCCAAAGTCAGGCGCGTATACCGGGTAGCTAAACCATCCGACGTTCAGAGAAAAGTGACAGGCCGTGGTGGAACGTCCTTTACACCGGCGATCGAATATATCAATAAAAACCGGTATTACCGGGATGCGCTGATGATCTATTTCACGGATGGATATGGAGAAAAAGAAATTCCCAGACCACGCACGTATCGAAATATATGGGTGGTCTTCGATCGGGCAGGGAATTTATCCGTAAAGGAGCCATACGGTATTGTGATTGCGCTGGAGCAGTAGGAAACAAACATGGACATGAAAAATGAGATCCGGCAAAAGCTGCTGAGCAGTATTATTGCAGGAAGATGCACACAGAAACCTGAGATCCATTTCTCTGCAAGTCTGTGTTCCGGAAGCAGAATCATCCGTTTTTCAACACAGACACTTGAAAGTATTCTGCCTGTTCTCCATAACAAAGCCGGTGCATGGAAGACTGGAATATTGCTGCAGTATGAGATTCAGAACGACGGGACAGCACTTCTCTTTCAGCTTTCATTGAGTGCGTCCGGATTGAATCCGTCCCGGAAAAAACACATGGCAGCCCTTCTTCAGTCTGCCGGTGCTGCAGATGTACCGGATGAAAAAGGGATTATCGCGATTCGCCGCTGGAACTATGAAATCGGGACGGATATGGAGAAGGCACATGCTGCACTTGATGAAATCTTTGATTGTGAACTGCCTTTTTTTGAGAAAGAACTCCAGCTCTGGCAGAAGGATCCCCGTATTCGAATCCGACCGTTTCCGGAACTGGACGAGCCTGAGGAACTGATCGACGGAAAAGAAATCCATGTCCGTGCCAATCGTTTTGAGCGAAACAGAGAGGCAAGAAGAAAGTGCATTTCACACTATGGAACAGCCTGCCAGATTTGCGGATTTGACTTTGGCAGAGTATATGGAGCAGCGTTTGCAGGAAAGATTGAAGTACATCACATTGTTCCACTCAGTGAAATCCGGGAAGAGTATGTGGTTGATCCTGTCCGTGATCTGATCCCGGTCTGCTCCAATTGTCATACTGCCCTTCACAGCAAAAAAGGCGGGTGTTATCTGCCGAATGAACTGAGAGACATTCTGAGACGATCCGAATACAACATGTCCGCCATACATTCAGGTGACAGATGAAAAACGATACAGGTTTATTCGCCGACACTCTGTTCATTCCCTGACAATAGGGAATAAACAGAACATTGTCTGGCCTGCCGCATGTCTGAATATGCTTATGGCAATAGGGAGCGTTTCACATAACTTCACTGGAAGCAGCCTGACAAAACAGGACATCCGTCCTGCTGTACGTCAGTCTCCAATTATGAAAAACATTCCTGCTGCACCTCTTCATTATTTTCTCCGGCCGATGTTACAGGCCTTAGAAGCCGTTTGAAGATGATTCTCAGGACATAGTTCTTTCTGAATACCTTCGGATCATTTTTGTTCTGACAGAACACGACAGGTTTGCTTCTCTAAAAAGGGAAAGGTTGGGAACTGCTTAAAATGTCAACGTATGTCATACTGTTGTTAATTGGAGTAGGAATACTATTATCTGGAGTTCTCTCCGGCCGTAAGGAACGGGAGAAATACGATGAGGAGCGAACGCTTACCACAGGTAAAATCATTTCCGAAAATGAAAGGCCCGAAAGCGGAGGAGTCTCTAAGCAGCAGATGGTTCAGTACCGGGTAAACGAGAAGATCTACAAGGAAAAACTGCCTGCGAACACACCGCCTGTTCAGACAGGAGCAACGGTGGACATTTATTTCAATACAGATCATCCTACGTCTTTTCATATTGGCGAACCTCAGAAAAAAGGAAAACGCGGGCTGCGGGTGTGGATCGGAGTTATCTGGATCACTGTAGTCATCGCGATGTTTATGTACTATAGTTATCCGTTCTACCGCCGGCGGATTCGTTTAGAATATCAATTAGCGGGCATGCGTATCAATCGTTTCCTGAATGACTGGAAAAAGAATTTCCGTTTACCCTGGGAAACACCGGAACCTACTCCAGAAATGATTGAGATCACTCCTCAGCCAACAGAAAAACCAGTTAAGGTAACACGGGATCCGTTTGCGTTTGAATGCAGCTACCATCTGGATGAAGACGGAGCAGTTATTGAATCGATCACAGGAGACCGCCGCCGCTCACTGACCATTCCGCCGGAGGTAGACGGACATCCGGTCGTACGTCTGCAGGCAGACGTCTTTTCCGAATTCAACTATCTGAACGGACTCACTCTCCCTGGCTCCATGAAGGTGATTACACCTATTCCTTTCCAAAGCAATATCATATTTCTCAAGAGAATTACGATAGAATCGGGCACTGAAAGAATTGAAAGTGAATCATTTGCCCGATGCCGGCTTCTGGAAGAGGTACGGATTCCTGAGACAGTTACCTTCATTGCAGACGATGCTTTCCCACAGAACTGCAAGGCGGCATTCTTTGTCACGGAGGGGTCGGAGGCAGAACGTTATTGTTGGAACAAAGGGTTTACCATCCGACGAACGCTGAGGACAAAGAAGGATGACAACTGAAATAAAACCGGATACAAATCTTTTCTGCGCAGCAAGCCCGGCTGCGGAAGACAGAGAAGCTGTACAGAAAAGTGTTCTCGCCGGAAAACACTACGGTAGTGTCCAGTCTGAAAAACGGATTCACTTTGTTTCTGCAGATCCTGTCAAAAAAGGCTGGTCGAGCGATATGAAGTTCCGTATGGTGACTGAGAAAGGTGAAGCCTGCCTGCTCCGCCTGTCAGATTTTTCCAGCTATGATGAAAAACAGAAAGAATTTGACATCGTTCGTAAATTTTCCGCGCTCGGGTTTCCGATGTCACAGCCACTTGAATTTGGGGTGACAGAGAACGGTTCTCAGGTGTATATGCTCCTGTCCTGGGTAGAAGGAGCTGATTTATCCGAAATACTGCCTCAGCTGCCGGATGAAAAACAGTATCAGCTCGGCAGAAAAGCGGGGAAGATTCTCAAAGCAATCCATTCACTGCCTCTGGATCAGTCAGATATTCCGATAATCACGAAGAAGGAGAAGAAGCTGAAGCAGCTCACCGCTTATGAACAATCAGGCTGTCGAACCGCAGGGGATGAGAAAACAGTGCGCTATGTTCGGGATAACATCGGATGGATCTGGCGAGAGCCACCTGTTTATCTGCATGGCGATTTTCATCCGGGAAATCTGATCTATACTCCGGAAGGCTCGGTTGGCGTCATTGATTTCAACCGCTGGGAAATAGGAGATCCGTACGAGGAATTCTACAAGCTTGAAAGTTTTGGCCGGGAAATAAGCATTCCTTTCTGCATCGGCCAGATAGACGCTTATTTTCAGAATCAGGTGCCCATGGAATTCTGGCAGAC
>CACXHF010000155.1 GCA_902767305.1 uncultured Eubacteriales bacterium | reverse complement strand
GAAAGAATTGCCGAAATAGATGTGTGAAAACAGTCTCAGATCCCATGCGAGGTTATAAACTGAAAAGAAGTTAGGGGATATTGCAAGGAATGAGGGATTTGTGAGCGTAGGCTTTAGTTCCGATACAGCTGTCTTTGCGGTCAACGCCATACGTGGATGGTGGTATAACATGGGAGAATACAGCTACCCAGACGCTTCAAACCTCTATATCACGGCAGATGGTGGCGGAAGCAATTCAAGCAGATCCCGACTCTGGAAAAAGGAACTACAGGTACTGGCAGATGAACTCTTGATGCCGATTGAAGTATCGCATTTCCCGCCCGGAACAAGTAAGTGGAACAAAATCGAACATAGATTGTTTAGCTATATAACTAAAAACTGGAGAGGTCGTCCCCTTGAAACTTACGAAATCGTTCTCAGCCTTATAAATTCTACAACAACAAATGCCGGTCTCGTGGTAAATGCAGTTTTGGACCTAAGCGAATATGAAACCGGCATCAAGGTCACTGACGAAGAACTTGCGGATCTGGAAATAGTACGCAATCCATTGCTGGGAGACTGGAATTATATCATCTATCCGCACTGGTGATGCACGAGTTATTTATCGACAGTTCCTAAGGGTGTGAACAGTCATTTGTCTCACTTTGTTCACACACAGTAAAGAGGTGAGCAAACTCACCTCTTAAAAGAGCGGCATATCTTCATTCACAGGATGCCTTTCTCCTTCATTTCGTCAGCTTTCTATCCCCCGGAAGACTCATAACATCGGTACAATCCATGCTGTCCAGACATAACTGATCGGCCAGACCAGGAGCATGGCGGGAATCATATCCGCAATGGGAAAATCCCGTATTTTAGCAATGCGGAAGCCGGTAGCCAGCATGATCAGCCCACCGCAGGCCTTGAAGTCATTAACCATTGCAGAGGTGGTCAGCGGAAAAATCAGTCTGGCACAGAAGAACAATGCAAGGAAGATCACCGCCTGCGGGATCGCCACCAGACTGGTTACCATACCGAGAGAGCAGGCAAAGATCATGGCCGTGAAAAAATCCAGAATGGATTTTGCGATCAGGATGCTGTGATCTCCGCTCATGCCGGACACAATGGAACCATAAATCCCCGTACCGCCGGCACAGAACAATACGATTGTTGTGACCAACAGGGCGTTATCTGTATTTTCCTGACCAGGAATCAGCTTCGCCAGGCACTTGCCTCCGTTTTCGATGTGCTGCCCCAGATGTGTCACAATGCCGATAATAGTACCCAGGATCACGGCCAGAATCACAGCGGGCATGTTCTGCATCAGCACAATAGACGAAATTCCGATGCACATGGAGCAGCTGGCGAAGATCAGATTCATCTTCTGCTTAAATTCCTCAGACAGCCTTTTACCTCCCACAGCACCGATCATGCCGCCCAGTGCTACCGCCAGTCCATTACAAATCACTCCAATAGGCATTCTTCCATTCTCCTTTCGTCTCCGGTTACTCATTCAGCGTTGTTTTCATCCTCGAGCGCAGCGAGAGTTCCATATACAGATACCGGATTCCTCCGGCATCCTGCGTTTTCCCGCTTCAGTGCCATCACCTTTTTCCCGGTGATGGCACTGAAGCGGGAAGCTGCTTCGTCACACGTTTTTCTGTCAGGTGCCATTCCTGATCCTGGACCGCTTTCATGCTGTCCTTGACCTCATCATACTCGCAGGAAGCGGCGCCGGGATGGAAAAAGCGCCTCCCCAGCCCGATAAAATGCAGTGAGCACAAGCGGCCATTCGGCTTTCGGCGCGGGATCACAGCACAGGGCCTGCAGGCGTTTCCGCTCTTCAATATCTGCCCGCAGCGTCTTCGGTTCCTCCTTGTGCACCCGGCGGCTCCGCTGCTTCCCGTTCTCCGTCCGTTGCAGATACGGACTTTTCCTGCCGTTAATCGTTTGGATCGTGATACTGTCTGCCGGCAGCGCATCGATCCGTACCCGGATCTCCCGGCGTTCCGCTCCGGCCATTGGGTACGCCTCCATATTAAAACTCGTGGCCTGGGGATATAAGCACCCGGAATACTTTAATTATCCCTGCTTTAGTCGTCGGGTACATGTTCCCGGTCCTGCACCTGATGACTGTTCTCCTTTCTTCAGAACGCACAGTTACCTGCACACTGTTCTTCCAAATCTTCCTCTGTTTACTGCACGTCGGGGACACTGCTTTCTGGCCGCGAATGAACTGTCCAAGCACATTTTATCTTTTTGACTGATTTTT
>CACXHF010000154.1 GCA_902767305.1 uncultured Eubacteriales bacterium | reverse complement strand
ATCAGTATTGCTACAATTGTATTGAAAACTATAACGGGATGTCGTTTTTCTATGCCATTAAGATAGTCCTGTCAATCACTTGCAAGATTGGCCCTCCGTTGTTTTTTGCTGTTTCTGGTGCGCTTCTTCTTGGAAAAACAGAGAGTTTTTCATATATTTTCAGACATAGAATACTGAAAATGCTAATACTTATGGTTCTTTGCACTGTCCTGGTAATGCATAGAAACAATGATTATTCAGCTCTTTTTTCCGTATTCTTTACACAGCTTAATTGGTATCTATATGCTTATATTGGATACTTGGTTATGCTTCCTTTCTTGAGATTAATCGCACAAGGCGCAACTCTGCAACAGGCAAAATTGTTTATTATTCTAGCCTTTTTATTTTACTCCATAACTGGAATATCCATGTTTTTTTGCTTTACCCAAAATTTTCTGCAAAACATTCAATTGTTCACTGCTGATTGGGCAAGTACGGCATGGCATTTAATATTTCCATTATCAGGGTATTTTCTGGTTAAAATCAAAAACTCTGAAACGAAAAAGGGTTATCTTTACACAATTCTTATATTTGCGACAATTATCGAACTGTTTCTTGCAAGTCTATTTATTATTCACACTGTAAAATTTAAAACTGGGATTAGCATCGAAATGATGCGACAGTATTTTATATTCGCTCCAGCATTGTTAGTGTTCTCTCTTTCGTTTATTATCGATAACCAGAAAATAGGCAACCGCAGAATGCTTGCCAGAGTATTGTCCGAATTTGGAGCGGCAACATTGTTTGTGTTTATTATAGATACGCATACAGGGTTAACCTTTAGAATATGTTCTATAATAGATTTTAAGTCTTACTTAGGAGTATATGCAAATTGCATCTTGAATGTTTTTTGTGCTCTAATCATATATTCTATGGCAGGGATTATGGTTAGAAAAATCCCTGTAATTAAAAGGCTTTTTTAACCCAATCTAAGCACATCGAAAACACACGGTGCAGACTGAACGTGATTCCGGACAGTTTAGGACATAAGTTATCATAATTGGCAAATAAATTCTTTTAACAGGTCTTTCGAAACGAAAGAAGTCTATTATAATGATTTCTAAGTATGGGTGTTACGCCTTCATTTTGCGAACGGCAACAGCTACAGGGACATCGGGAAACAGCTATCCGATGGCAAATCGGCGATTGCAGAGTTTCTCAAACGCTTTTAGAGTGTGAGGAACTGAGTTGACCACTTTCGGAGGAAGTGACAAACAAGTATATCTGTTCCCCTAAGGTTCCTTTCTGTCCCTTCTAAGGGAGCGATTGTTATCGGAGTCTTATTGCGACCAGGCAGCTGCGGGCTCAGCGGCGATTTGGACATGCCTTTCGCGGTGGTGTAAAGAATAGAGAATACTGCATCTCTCCCATACATTTCTTCGAAAGTGTTGAGTCGGGTGGAAATGCCATTCAGGGTCAGGTAAACAGAGCCATTTTTCAGTCGGCTTAAAAGGCCAATACACTACCTTCTTCTATGGATGTCTGATTGTTGTGTTTGCTGAATTGCAAAAGTTTCGGGATAGAACCGCCGAAACGGCTGAATTTGCTGTTCAATTCATGCATTTTATGATGTATAATACACCTGTTTTGCTTTCAGAACCATGGGCAATAGTCCCGCTGCACTCCCTATCCGAAACGGAAAGAAGGTTTCCCTGTATGAACCATTCTCCCAGTCCGTCCTGCTCCCCTGCAGCAGCCGGAATCATCTGCGAACAGACTGTCCGTGAGAAATATCACCGGCTGACTGAACTGCTGATTGCACGCGGGAAAACCGTCACCACCATGGAAAGCTGTACGGCCGGACAGATTGCCTCGCTGATTACGGATACGGAAGGATCCTCTGCCGTCTTTTCCGGGGCATTTGTGAGCTATTCCAATCAGGTTAAAATTCAGCTGGGCATCCCCGCTGAAATCATTGAACAGTACGGCGTCTATTCCGTAGAAACCGCCCGCGCCATGGCTGCTGCCTGCCGGCAGGCATTCCCGTCCGATTTCGGCATCGGGATCACCGGCAGTTTCGGAAATACCGATCCCAATAACGCCGACAGTGTTCCCGGCGAGGTTTTCTTCGCCATCGCGTCAGAAAACCGCATCGACAGCTGGCACTGTACCGTTCCTCCGCAGCCCTCGCGTCTGGCATACAAGCTCTACATGGCAGATCAGATTGCCGACCGTCTGATGACCTGTCTCTGAGTTTTTCATATGACATACGGCCGCGAAACGCTCCTGTCTCCGGCCGTGTTTTTCTTTACTGGTAAAGCCTCAGGTTCTGAAGTTTCAAATCGAACAGAAATGGAATGAAAAAAGTATGACACCACTGGTTTTAATTCCCATATACATCTTTCTGACCGTTCTGAACGGCCTGATGACCGACTTCTGCTTTCGGCGCTGGCCGCTCACTTCAAAGAAAGCCGGAAAAATCCGGCATTTCTGGCTGATTCCGCATATTCTGATTTCTCTGGCCCCCATCGCCGGTACTTTCCTGAGCAGCAGTCATCTGCGCTTTGCCCTGCTGGGAATCGGCGACATCTACCTGGGCTATTTTCTCTATTACGGCCTGATTCTGGCCCTTCTCATGCTGATCACCGGCGTCGCCCGTCTGATCATCCGCAGAAAATTTACTGTCCTTTACGGTGCGGTTCTCTGTTTTTCCTTTCTCAACGCGCTGGTGGTGGGAACATACGGATTGTTCCATGCACAGGATACACGGATCTGCAGGTATGACATTGCCGTGGACAAACCTGGAAAAGATATGAAAGTCGTTCTCATTGCCGATCTCCATCTGAGTGTCAATTCCCATCTGTCCACTACCGAACGAATGGTGGAGATGGTCAACCGCGAGAATCCGGATCTGGTCCTCGTGGGGGGTGACATTTTCACCAGCTGCTATGAGGCGCTTTACCGGCCTCATCAGTATTCAGCCGCCCTTTCCGGAATCCGTTCCCGCTGCGGCGTCTATGCCGTTTACGGAAATCACGACGTGGAGGAGGCGCTGTTCGGCGGCTTCCCCGTTACACCGGTCAGTCAGGCGTTCCGCAGCCCGGAAATGGAACAGTTTATGAAAGACTCCGGCTTCACCCTGCTGAACGATGAAACCGTTCTGATCGACGGTTTTCTGCAGCTCACCGGCCGTGTGGACGCTGACAAGGCCGGAGACGGAACCAATCACCGCATGAGTGCCTCCGAGGTGCTTTCCGGAACAGACCCCGCCCGGCCCGTTCTTGTCCTTGAGCACGAGCCGAGGGAATTTGCCGCCCTGAAGGAGGCCGGTGCGGATGTGGTCATGTGCGGCCATACGCATAACGGACAGGTTTTCCCCGGCAACCTGATCATCCCGCTGTTCAATGAAAATGCGTGGGGATATGTGAACGTGCACGGCCTTCATACCCTGGTCACCGCCGGCGTCGGCTATTACGGACCCCCGATGCGCGTCGGAACAGACAGCGAAATCTCCGTAATCAACCTCACTTTTCAGCAGGAGTCGGAGCAATGACAAACAGAAAACTAATCCGGGAAAAGGCCCGTGTTCAGTTTAAAAAGCATTATCTGATGATGGTTCTCCTCTGCTCCGTTCTCATTTTTCTCGGAACGGAATACCGGACGATTCCCTCAAGTGCGCAGACTCTTTACAACCTGCTGGAGGGACGCATTACCGAAATCTCCATTGACGGCGATCAGGGCATCGGCCGGAGGACACCGATCGGCAAAATGTATGATGAAATGATCAGGGATCACATCAAGGCAGGCTTGAGGGAAAGCGCCTCACGCCTGAAGCAGTTCCGGGAGGCGACCAATCTCGATTCCGCTCTGGGACGCCAGAAAGGCATTCTGGCATCCATCATCAACAGTTTTGAATCCGGTCAGTTTTATGTCATCATCCAGCTGGCGCTTCACCGGATTCTTCACTCCGAGCACATCGTTTCCGCTTTTCTGATCATCGTCAGTCTTCTTGTTCACGCCTCCATCTTTATTTTTATCCGTAATGTTTTCAGTGCGATTGTGCGCAGAGCCGCACTTGAACTGCGAACATACAAGGTCTGCCCCACCAGCCATCTCCTTTTCTTCCGGCAGGTTCACCGCTGGGTTCGTGTTTCGCTCACCCTGTTTGTCAGTACCCTGTTCGAACTGCTGTGGTCGCTGACCATCGTCGGCGGAATCATCAAGCACTATTCCTATCTTCTGGTTCCCTTCATTACCGCCGAAAATCCGGACATCCGGCCTCTTGACGCCGTCCGTCTTTCGCGCCGCATGATGAAGGGACATAAGTGGGAATGCTTCCTTCTGGATCTTTCCTTCCTCGGCTGGCATCTCCTCGGCTTTTTCACGTTCGGCTTTGCCGACATCTTCTGGTGTGTACCCTATCATCTTTCCACCTTTACCGAGGTCT
>CACXHF010000153.1 GCA_902767305.1 uncultured Eubacteriales bacterium | reverse complement strand
CCGGAACCCACGGCTACTCCGTAACCGACTCCGGAACCCACGGCTACTCCGGAACCGACTCCGGAACCCACGGCTACTCCGGATAAGAACGGAGGTTCGTCAATTTGGTTGCCTATTGCTGGCTCTGGATTGCTTGGCGCTCTTCTGATTTTTCTCTTTGGTCGGAAGAAAGAAGATCATGAAAAATAAGTCCGAATCTTCTTCATAGTCCAGTCAGTATATTTTTACTCTGTCTCAATATAAGAAAGGGACCGGATTTCCGGTCCCTTTCTCCATATATATTTCTCTCCCTCAGATCCGTATCAGGCGAGCTGCAAAAAAGCCTTCATATGATTCATCCGGACAGATGCACAGTGTGCCTGGCAAAGTAACCGGCAGACGGGGAACTCCATAAAATGCATCTGTTTCGATCGGAACAATCTGTACTTTTCCGCTCCGGACGGCACCATTGACGATATTTTCATTCTCTGCCTTCAAAATCGAGCAGGTAGAGTAAACAATCTCATGCCCAGGTGAAACCATCTGAACCGCTTTTGCCAGCATCTCTCTCTGAAGACGCGTAGTACGGTCCAGATTTTCTTTAGTGAACGATCCTTTCGTCTGCGCTGAAACAGTCCCGCTTCCACTACAGGGGGCATCCAGCAGGATCCGGTCAAAACGGTAGAACTCCTCCAGCTGCCTTGCATCCTGACGTAGAACAGTCACCCGCGTGGCCCCCTGTCTGTTGAGATTGAACCGAAGTCGTTCAGCCCGTCCGGGATTCCGTTCACAGGCTGTAATCAGAGCACCATTTTTTGTCAGTGCTGCAATCTCTGTTGTTTTGCCGCCGGGAGCTGCCGCCATATCCAGAATGTTTTCACCTGCAACGGGATTCAGCAGCAACGGAGGGATCATAGACGAAAGACTCTGCAGATACACACCTCCTGACTCATACACCGGCAGTACCTGAATCCTGTCCTCCATTCCCTGATCGAGAAGCAGTGCATCCGGATACCAGGCAACTGTTTCAAAATGAATGCCTTCCTGCAGCAGGATTTCCCGAACTGTTTCCACCGTGGTTCTCAGTGGATTTACCCGGAGACTGGTCCGGCGCCGACAGGCATATCCGGCTTTAATCCTTTCCAGATCCACCGTCGCATATTGTTTCTCAAGCTGTTCATACAGATAGCCCCATCGTTCCATTCCGTTCTTCCTTTCCTCTCCTGCATACTTTGCCGGATCTATTTTACCATTCCACGACCGGTCTGTGCAATTGCAAACAACTTCAGCGAAAGATCCCGAATCCCCCCTCCGTGCAAATAATTGATCGTTCGTTTTTTATAATCTGCTTTTGTCCATTATGCCATATTTCATTCCTTTTTTTTTCGCACAGTCAATCAAATACGAACTTAATTCTTTTTTCCCTTTTCTTTTTTCGGTATATTTGATATACTTTCCTAGTCCTGAATAACAACACTGTTTATCTTTAAGGAGGAACATCCATGAAGAAACTGCTTGCTTTCGTGCTGGTTTCCGTTCTCTGCTTTGGCCTTGCGTGCGCTCTCGCTGATAACATCGCCATTGACAAGCTTGAGTTCCAGTTCGTTCCGTCCAAGGATGCTGACGTCATCATCACCGGTACCAAGAATCTTCCTGATCTTGTAAAGGCTGAAATGGCCAATCAGGGATATGATATTGGCAACGTCGTTATCACCGTCGGCACCAACTACAACGCTACCGGTGAGTCTCTTGCTGCCGGCACCATCGATCTCGGCTGGCTTCCTGGCGGCACCTATGCGCTGTACAGTGAAGAGGTTGACGTCATTCTGACTGCTACCCGCAACGGTCTTTCCAATGACAGTGAAGTCCCTGCTGACTGGAATGGTGAGGCCAACAAGACTCTGAAGAATGGCCCGCAGGTTACCTTCTACCGTTCCCTGGTCTATGCAACTCCTTCCGAGTACGGCAAAAAGCTGGCTGCCAAGGTCAACTCCGGCGAAATGCTGACCTGGGAAGAGCTCGATGCAGCCAACTGGGCAGTTCTTGGTACATCCTCTTCTGCCGGATATATCTATCCGACTCTCTGGCTGTTCGACAACTACGGCAAGAAGATTTCTGACCTCTCTCATGTCACCCAGCTCTCCGGATATGGCGAGGCTTTTGCTCAGGCTGCTGCCGAGGCAGTTGACATCATTGTCTGCTACGCTGACGGACGCAACGACTATGAGAATGCCTGGACCATTCCTACCAATGAAGCTGACCCGACTGGCAAAGCCGGTATGGGCCGTTCCGAATCCATCTGGAATGAACTCAATGTTATCGGTGTTACCAAGGGTATCTACAATGATACCGTTGCCATCACCAAGGCAAAACCGGAAGTTTACAATCCTGAGTTCATCGAGGCCATCCAGAACTGCCTGATCAACATTATCAATACCGATGAAGGCAAGGCGATCTTTGATGTCTACAGCCACACCGGTTATGCAAAGGCTAAAGATTCTGATTACGACGGTGCTCGCGCAGCTCAGCAGCTCGTCAAGTAATCGGCACCAGAAGTTATGACAACCAAAGCGGCTTCCTGAGAAGCCGCTTTTTTCAGAATTCGGGAAAAGTCCCGTCCAATCTACAAAAGAAGGATGTGTCTCTCTTGATCGAATTTAAACATGTTTCCAAGACGTATCCAAACGGAACAAAAGGCCTCAGCGATGTCAACCTCCAGATTCAGCAGGGTGAATTTGTGGGAATCATCGGTCTCTCCGGTGCAGGAAAATCTACATTGATCCGCACCATTAACCGTATGATTGATATTACGGATGGACAGCTCATCGTCGATGATATCGATGTCAGCAAGCTTTCCGGCGCATCTCTTCGAAAATTCCGCAGAAAAATCGGCATGATTTTCCAGTCTTTCAATCTGGTTACCCGTGCGACAGCCATCAAAAACGTGCTTACCTCCAATGTTCCCGACATGTCCTTTGGAAAGGTTCTGCTCGGACTATTTTCAAAAGAACAGAAACTGGATGCTCTGAGTGCCCTTGATAAAGTCGGTATTCTCGATAAGGCTTATATACGCTGCGACCAGCTCTCCGGCGGACAGCAGCAGCGTGTTGCACTTGCCAGAACCCTCAATCAGAATCCGTCTATTATTCTGGCAGATGAACCGGTTGCCGCTCTTGACCCGGTTACAGCCGCTCAGGTAATGAGTGACTTCAAGCGTATCAATAATGATATGAACATCACTATTCTCATCAACATCCACCATGTCGACCTTGCTCTTTCCTATGCAAAACGCATTATCGGAATTCGCGCCGGTGAAATCGTCTATGACGGTCCTACCTCCCAGGTAACGCAGGAAGTCCTTGACAGCATCTACAATGGAACTGCCGTACCTCAGGCGGGCGGTTGTTAAAGGAGGAGTTCTGGATGAAAAAGAATTCATCGGTTCCCTTCTCCCTGTTTGACCACATCTTCAAACCGGAAAAAATCACACTCAAAAACGGTCATACCGTCATGCGTCCACGGTCAAGGACACCTCTTATCACCGTCGTTGTTCTGCTCGTTCTGCTTTTCTCCATCCAGATGACTGGTTTCAACCCGAGTATCATCATCAGACGCGGCAGCCAGCTGACAAAGATCCTTGGCCAGATTTTCCAGCCGGATCCGTCCTATTTCTCCAAAGTCTGGTCACCACTGTTTGAAACCATCAAAATGAGTATCATGGGTTCCTTCATCGGCTGCCTCCTGGCACTGCCCTTTGCTGTTGCCGTTTCCGCCAATATCAATCACAGCAAGATCCTTCTGGCAGTCCTCCGTGTGATCCTCAACATCGTGCGAACCCTTCCTACTCTGGTTATCGCCTCTATCTGTGCACTTGTTTTCGGTCTCGGAACATTCGCCGGTACCATGGCAATTATCATCTTCACTTTCGGTGTGGTCACCAAGATGCTGTACGAATCCATTGAAACAGTGGACATGCGCGCTTTTGAGGCAATGGAAGCTTCCGGAGCTGACAAGTTTCAGGCATTCTGGTCCGCTATCTTTCCGCAGATTCTCCCGACCTATCTCTCACATTGTCTTTACAGTTTTGAGATGAACATCCGTGCCGCATCTATCCTCGGATACGTAGGTGCAGGCGGTCTTGGCATTCTCATTGACGAGCGCATCGGGTGGCGGGATTACAACGGACTCGGTACCGTTCTGCTGTCCCTTTTCGTCACAGTCCTGCTGATTGAAAATATCAGCCGCTTCCTGCGCAGTAAACTGAGCTAAGGAGGAGGATTTATGCAGTACAATCAAACCGTCATTGAAAAATATGAGGCGAGACCCCGAGTCTGGTGGCTGTATACCATTATCGTCATCATTCTGGCCATTCTCCTTGGATGGTCCGGCTCAAGCATTGAATTCCGTGGCGTCACTGCCAAAGGATCCGAAGTAGCTTCCGGCATCTTTTTCGGACTGATTCGGCCAGATTTCAGCATGCTCTTTACCACCGCCAAAGAAGGCGTTCCGTACCTTCTGGTAGAAACCGTCTGTATCGCCATTCTGGGAACCGTCATCGGCGGCATTCTTGCTTTGCCTTTTGCCTTTCTGGCCAGCTACAAGCTGATGCCAAAGCCCGTGGCTTTTATTACCAATGCTCTGATTCTCCTCATCCGCACCCTTCCCTCCATCGTCTGGGCACTGGTCTGGATCCGTGTTACAGGGCCTGGTGCCTTCTGTGGTGTCGTTACACAGAGCATCTGTTCCATCGGCATGATAGCAAAGATGTACATCACAGCCATTGAGGATCTGGATACCTCTATTCTGGAATCACTGGATGCCTCAGGATGTACCAGCTTCCAGAAAATCCGCTATGGAATTATTCCGCAGCTTATTCCAAACTTCATTTCAACCATCATTTATCGCTTCGATATCAACATCAAAGATGCTACCACCCTCGGTATCGTCGGCGCAGGCGGTATCGGTGCGGCACTGATTCAGTGCATCAACTCCAGACGCTGGACCATGGTCGGCTCCTTCATTCTGGCGATGATCATCCTGATGCTGATCATCGAATTCTTCTCCACACGTATTCGCAGCAAACTGGCCAGAGGTCAGTAACGAACAGACAGGCCGGAAAACTGGCCTGTCTTCTCTGTTTGAAAGGAATTCTATGCAAAAGACTTTTCATATTCGCTATACATCCGACATTCATGGATATTTTTTTCCCACTAATTATGCAGATACACAGGAACGTGAAATCGGACTCCTGCGTCTCCTTCCGGATTATCCTCATGACGGCAATACACTGCTGCTTGACGGCGGCGACACCCTCCAGGGTTCACCCTTTACAAACTTCTATGAACGTCTTCCAGAGGAGGAAAAGCTGAGTCAGCTCTCCGATAATCCGTTCGGCACCCATCCCGCTGCCGCTGTTATGAATCTTGCCGGATATCACTACATCACTCTGGGCAACCACGATTTCAATTACGGTCTTGAAGAACTCCATGTCTATCTCGACCAGCTCAAAGCCGTCTGTCTGCTGGCAAACATACGGGACAAGGCACACCGGCTTCCCCTGCGCAAATATACCATTCACACGCTTGAAAACGGACTCCGTATCGGTCTGGCAGGAGTTACCAGTCACAATATCCGTGTCTGGGAAAAGGCTGAAACTGTTGAACAGCTTGAAATTGAAGACGCGTACACTTCTGCCAAAGAAGTGTACGAGGAACTTCGAAATCAATGTGATTTTTCCATTCTGATCTATCATGGCGGGTATGAGTGTGACCTGAATACCGGACGGGTACTTTCCTCAGACTCTGAAAATCAGGCCTGCCAGATCTGTACGGATATCGGATATGATCTTGTTCTGACCGGCCATCAGCATATTGCCCAGCCAGGAATGACCTACGGCCTTTCCTATACCGTTCAGCCGCCCTACCGGGCTTCCGGAGTCTGTTCCATAGATATCACGATCGATGACGGCAGAAAAAACATTTCAAGTACAATCCTGCCGGCCTCTGCTCCGGCTTCCCCGGAAGGCCTCCGCTTCCTCCGCCCTCTTGAGGAACGTGTTCAGGCATGGCTTGATACACCTGCCGGAAAGCTGGATCGGGCTCTTCCCTTTGTTCCGCATCTTCAGGCCGCCTTACATCAGTCCCTGATTGCCAACTTCATCAATACTGTTCAGCTGGCTTATTCCGGTGCCCAGATTTCCTCCTGTGCACTGCCGAACGAATACAAGGGATTTTCCGATTCTCCCACTATCCGGGACATTGTTTCAACCTATATTTATTCCAATACGCTTGTCGTTCTCTCCATCTCCGGTGCCGATCTCAAGTCCTATATCGAACATACAGCTGAATACTTTTCCCTCTCACCCGACGGAAAAATCTGCCTTTCTGAACGATACATGCGGCCGAAAGTCCAGCATTACAACTATGATTATTTTTCCGGTATCGACTATACGATTGATGTCCGTCGTCCGGTCGGTGACCGTGTTACCCGAATGGAGTTCAACGGTCATCCGATTACTCCGGATGAACGCATGACGCTCTGTATCAACAGTTACCGTTTCAGCGGTACCTCTGACTACAGCATGCTGCCCTCCCAGCCTGTCGTCCGAGAAGTGCTGACCGATGTAAGCGATGCCATTATCGAGTATATTCTGCAGCATCATCCGGTTCATATCGACACACACCACTGGTCCCGGATCCTTCCGGATAACTCCTGATCCGTTTCCTGGAATTCATTCAAAAAAAATCCTCCGGAAATCCGGAGGATTTTTTTTACTTAGCCTCTTTTTCTTTCTCTTCCATGTCAATGACCTGACGGTTATCATAATAGCCGCAGTGCTTACAGACACGGTGAGAGAGCATCATCTGCTGACAGCGCGGGCACTTGACGATAGCCGGCGCGGACAGCTTCCAATTCGCACGACGCATACGGCCGCGGGACTTGGAAATTTTCCCCTTGGGTACTGCCATTTTTACACCTCCTCATCCTCGTTCAGCATAGCTGCCAATGCCGAAAAAGGATTTCTGCGCGGTACATCCTTCTGGCATGAACACGTAT
>CACXHF010000152.1 GCA_902767305.1 uncultured Eubacteriales bacterium | reverse complement strand
GGAGAGAGAGGGATTCGAACCCCCGGTACCTTGCGGTATCACTGGTTTTCAAGACCAGCGCCTTAAACCCCTCGGCCATCTCTCCAAGCCCTGACCTAGCGGTCTTGGTAATTATATGACTGGGCATCATTTTTGTCAACACCAAAATTGCCAGTCATAAATTTAGCAGTTTCAACAACAAACTGTTTCTTTCATCCTGTCAGCTCACTGGGCAAAGCCTTCGCCGACAGCTTCGCGCACATCACAGACAGTTACAAATGCCTTCGGATCTTCCTCAGATATGATTTTTTTGAGACGCGGCATTTCAAATCTCGAACAGACACACATCAGTGCACCGATGGCATCCCCGGAATAAGTTCCGGTTGCCGCAAACGCCGTACAGCCCCGGCCCAGGTCACTGTGAATCCGTCGGATAATCGCTTCCTCACTGCTTGTAATGATCATCAGCTGAACAGCCTTATTAAAGCCCTGAACAATCACATCCATCACTTTAGAGGAAACAAAGCACGAAATCAGAGCATAGCAGCCCGCCTGAAAGCCAAATTGGTGCGTCGCCAGAAGAATAACCAGTGAATCAATCGTCAGGAGAACTGCCCCAATCGAAAAAACCGGAAGATGGTCATGCACCAGTTTTGCAGCCATGTCCGTCCCTCCGGTCGTTGCACCCGCTCGGATGACCAGTCCAAGCCCGATGCCCATCAGCAGTCCGCCGAAAACAGAGGCAAGAAGACCGTCTCCGGTCAGATCAGTGTGAGGAAGCAGATCAATAAACAGAGAAAGGAGCATCATTGCCACAAAGGACCTCAGGCTGAATCGCCAGCCTGCATTCCGCCCTCCAAGGACAAACAGCGGCAGGTTAATCAGGAAACTGATCAGGCCTACGCCAAGAGGCAGGTATGCCGCAGCAACGGTTGCAATTCCTGTCACACCGCCTGGCGCGATATTATACGGAAGAAAGAACATCGAAAACGACACGCCTGTGATCAGTGTGCCTGCCAGCACATGCAGATATTCCCCTATCAGCTTTGACCCTTCCTTTTTCCAGTCAATCCTGCCCGTCTCTTTCATCCTCCTCATTCAATCCGTATCCTTTCGCAGATATCCATTGCCGTCACCGCACGGCTGCCCATGTCATCTGCAGCTGTTTCACCAGCCAGTCCGTGGAAATAGGCACCCAGTCTTGCCGCATCAGACGGCGGGCATCCCTGTGCAAGCAGTCCTGCTATCATTCCCGTCAGAACGTCTCCTGAACCGCCTGTTGCCATGGCTTCAGAACCCGTAATATTCATTGCCAGTTCTTCCCCCTGCGCAATCACGGTCGTTGCCCCCTTCAGAAGAACACAACAATTCATCTCGGAAGCCAGCTGCTGTGCAGTTTCAACCGGTGAATTCAGAACTGCCTGTGTATCTGTCCCGCAGAGCCGGGCCATCTCGCCGGCATGCGGTGTCAGCACCGTATTTCGTCCGACTTTTCCGCCGTGCCTGGCAAGTAAATACAGGGCATCAGCATCGATCACCTTGGGCAGATCAGATTCGATCAGCGGCAGAATGGCTGTCCAGGTATCCTCGTTTCTGCCAAGACCCGGACCAATCGCCAGTGCTGTCTTCCCTTCCATCAGTTCACGCAGAGCCCCCTCTGAAGCTGCTTCGATATGATCAATATCCGAAACAACCTTCGCCATGGCACAGGGTGCACCTGTCTGAAGAACAGAGAGAGAGGGAAACGTACACGCAGTGGTCACAAGACCTGCGCCGGCACGCAGTGCAGCTCTGGTACACAGAACAGCAGCGCCGCTCATTCCCTCACTGCCGGCGACAACAAGCACATGCCCGAAAGTTCCTTTATGGCTGTTTCTTGGCCTTTCCGGAAGCAACGCCGAGGCATCTTCCTTTTCCAGAATATCGATTCCCTCAGCACCATCCCACTCGCTGAGAATTCCTATATCCACGATTTTCAGTTTTCCGGTGAATTCTCTGCCCGGATACAGGAAATGCCCATGCTTTGCCCGATGAAAGGTAACTGTCTCTGTCGCCTGAACAGCACCCCCTGCTGCTTTGCCGGTAGCACCATCCACACCGGAGGGAATATCCACTGAAATCACCGGAAGTCCGCTCCCGTTAATTCGTTCCACAATTTCAAGTGCCGTCCCGTCAAGCGGCCTTGCCAGACCCGTTCCAAAAAGTGCATCGACAATGCCGGCAACCCCTTCGGGTATTTCAGGAACATCTCCATAGACAATACGCATTCTGGCCCCGCATGCACTGAGCAGAAGTGCATTGATGCCAGCGTCTCCTTTCATCTGGGACGGACTCTTGAGCAGCCAGACCTCCGCCTGGCCTCCTCTCTGTATCCAGAGACGGGCAGCTGCACACCCGTCTCCGCCATTATTGCCGCTCCCGCAGACGAAGAGAACGGAGGCGCCTTTTGGAACCCGGTCTGCCAGTGCGCTCACAACCGCTTCTGATGCATGTTCCATCAGCAGGATGGACGGATAGCCTGTTCCATCCAGAAACGCATGCTCCATTTCCTGCATATCCTGGGGTGAAATCGTCTTAATCATATTTCCTCCACCCGGGACACCATAGAAAGTGTCTGTCCCGTTCTGCTTAACTGCTGTGAATTCTCTCCCGGAGATCCCTCCTGAATCATTCCCCGGAGTTTTCTGTCCTCCCGGACCGGGAAGCTCATTATTACAGACTGACCGGAATTCTGTCGATCGTAACAAACGCCGCTGCCATGTTCTCCTCATGGCTTATGCTGATGTGTATTTCCCCACCCCGAAGCTGCTTCAGAATTGTTTCAGCCGTACCGTGAAGAACCACATACGGTGCGCCGGACTCTCTGTGTCCGATCTCAATCTGCTCAGGCATGACACCGTGTGAAAAACCGGTCCCCAGTGCCTTGGAAACCGCTTCCTTTGCCGCATACATCGCTGCAGCACTCTGTGCCGCCTGCCGGCCTTTTCCTGTAAAATAGGATATTTCCTGCTCCGTATAGACGCGCCTGTTAAAATGATCCTTTTGAATGGCCTTTTCTATCCGGTCAATTCGACACAGGTCTATGCCAATCCCCACGAACTCAGACATATCCCATTAACCCTCTCACCGAAACATCTCCCGCCATCACCTCACGGGTCTCTCCGGATTCGGTCCTTACAACCAGGACGCCATCTTCCTTTATCCGTTCCGCGATTCCGGTAAATGTCTCCCCGACCGCCTGGACCGATACCGGATGCCCAAGCGTTGCCGATAATTGTTCATATACAGACATGAATGTTCCCTTTTGCAGCAGCTGTTCCGTTTCCTCCACAGCACGCATCACAGCCTGTACAACCTCTATCCGGGAAACAGAATGCCCGCATTCAAGATCCAGTGAGGTCGCCGTCTGTCGGATTTCCTCAGGAATCTCCGTCAGGTGGACGTTGATTCCTGCCCCTGCGACCACATAGTTCACACTCTGTTCATTGGCATCCATTTCAAGCAGAATACCGCAGACTTTTTTTCCATTGCAGACAATATCATTGGGCCACTTGATTTCAGCCGTCAGCCCGGTTGCCTGACGGATTCCCTTCGCTACGGCAACTGATGCAGCCAGTGAAAGGAGAGCCACACTGGCCGGGGGAATTTCCGGCCTCAGAAGGAGCGACATGGCGATGGAGGTATCCTTTGGCGTCAGCCAGCCTCTACCCCGCCGACCGCGGCCTCCTGTCTGTTCATTGGCCAGTACCAGGGTCCCGTGTTCCGCCCCTTCTGCAGCCATCGTTTTCAGTACGCGGTTGGTTGAATCGACAGTCTCATAGCAGATTATCTGTCGGCCGGCCCATTTTGTTCCCAGTCCGGAGGCAATCAGCGGTGTCATCAGAACATCCGGCACGCTGACAAGGCGGTACCCCTGCCGGCCGATAGACTCAATCTCAAATCCACGCTCTCTCAGTCCTGAAACTTTTTTCCAGATCGCCGTTCTCGTGATTCCAAGTGTTTTTGAAAACTTTTCACCGGATACAATCTCACCGGACAGCAGTGCCGTCAGTATTTCATCCATAGCACACGTACTCCGTTCTTCGTTTTGGTACATTTTATCAAAAAGAGTACTCTTGTACAATATACGGACAGGATTTCATCTGGTACTCAGCAAAATCAGCAGAACAATTCCCTCCCGGACAGATCAGACTCGTTCAGGACAGGCAATGCATCCGTTTCCTGCTGCCGGGAAAGTAACAGTCCGTCAAAGGCTGAGAAAAACCGGTGAAAACCCTGAAGGAGACTGCAGACCGTTAACCG
>CACXHF010000151.1 GCA_902767305.1 uncultured Eubacteriales bacterium | reverse complement strand
CGTCCCAGAGCACCTGTCAGGCTGTTGATTCTGTCCTGAGGTGCATCGATGACGATGCAGATGATATTTACTCCGCGGGAACGGTACGGAATCCCGAGGCGGCCTACGATATAGTCTGCATAACTGTGAAGCAGGTCGTTGAGTGCAGGCGTTGCCTCCGGTTTTTCGACGATAATGCTGATTACAGCGACTCTTGTCTCCATGTCATTCACCTCTGGACCGGTATTGTAACCGAAACAGGACCAAAATGCAAGCGGTCATCCCCATAAGATGGTGAGTGCAGGAACCATCTGCTTTTTTCTTGAGACAACACCGTCAAGGAAAATGTGATTGCCGCGGATTTTCTGCAGGTTGAATGCCTGACGGATGATTTCCTTGTCTCCGAGGAAGAGGAGGTCAGTTCCCTCACGAAGGACATCCGTGATCATGAGGAGAACCATGTCGTAGCGGCTTTCTTCTTTGAGCTTGTTCATTTCCCGGAACAGTTCCTCCTGCCGCTTCAGAAGAGGTGCGGTATCCATGGTGGTAATCTGGCTGATACCGATCCGGTGGTCGGTCAGGTGATATTCCTTGAAATCGGTTCTGAGCAGCGCAGCGGCCGGCTTGTCAGAGGAGCCGGCGGAGAAGACTTCCTTTCCGAGCGACTCAAGGTTGATTCCCGCGATCCGGGCCAGACGCTCTGCAATACGCCGGTCCTTCGCGGTGGTTGTCGGTGACTTGAACATGACCGTGTCGCTGATGATGGCAGCTGCCATGAGGCCTGCCAGCGACTCGCCGGGCATGAGGCCGTGCTCCTGGAACATGGTGGCAATAATGGTGTTGGTGGATCCGACAGGTTCATTCCGCATGAATACGGGGTAGCCGGTTTCCACATCTCCCAGACGGTGATGATCGATGATTCCGACCAGTTCTGCCTGATCGAGGCCGGGCACGGACTGACTCATTTCATTGTGGTCCACCAGAATCAGGCGCTTACGGTTGGGACGCAGCAGGTGGAAACGGCCGAGGGTACCGATCACTTTCCCTTCGCCGTCCAGCACGGGATAACTGCGATACCGGCTTTTGAGCACGGTGTCTTGAACGTCATCAATGAAATCATCCAGCTGGAAAGTGACCAGATCATCCGTTTTTGCAATACGGCTGACCGGTGTTGCCTGATAGAGAAGGCGGGCAGCACGCCAGGCATCGTACGGTGTGGCAATGATGCAGGTGTCCGAGGAGATGCCGTGGTATTTTTCAGCCAGATTGCTCTGACAGAGAATAATGCAGTTGACATTGAGCGCAAGGGCTTTTTCCACCACATCCTCCTGCTGTCCGCACAGGATAATGGACTTTGGCTGCACGTTGTGCAGATACCCGCCGGTATCGGGCAGAGCAAAAATCACTTCGCCGGAAATGGAATCGAAGACGTTTTCGTCCTGGTTGATGATGGTTCCCTCGATGGCGGAAAGTACATTGAAAATCGGAGCATCGTCAATGACAGGACAGGAGATGGCGTGCATGTCACTCTCGGCAATGCCGCCGGCTGTCACCATGCCGAAAAGAGAACCATCTTCATTGGTGACCGGCAGTGCACTCAGATTGGGGTTTTCCTGCATGAGCTCCCAGGCATGGCTGACAGGGACGTTTTTGCCCAGCTTTGGGGGACGGTCAAAGGCAATATCCCGCACCTGTGTGCGGACGGTCGTAAGCAGCATGGGCGGCTGAAAGCCGAAACGTTTCAGAAGAAAACTGGTTTCATCATTCAGATGACCCAGGCGTGCCGGGATATATTCGCTCTCACCCAGCGTATTCCGAAGACTGGCATACGCCATGGCGGAAACGATTGAATCTGTGTCCGGGTTGCGATGACCGCAGACATAGGTAATCTGTTCCATAATTCGCTCCTTGTATGGGAATGATTCTGAACGGAAAGGGTTCGGACTTTCCGACAGCGGAAAGGCTACCACGAAGTGATTCCGGTGTCAATCCCTCCTGTGAACAGCGGGGCAGGGATCAGGCAGGATTTTCAGAGAAACCGATACAGGGAAACGGACAGGTCAGTCGTAAAAATGTATCTTTGGGCAGACAGGTCTTGTATGGGAACAGAGAAAAAGTATAATAAAGGCATCCAAAGGAAATTCAGGAAAACAGGAGGGGCAACATAATGAGAATCACCAAGACACCGGAAGAGCGGAAGGCGGAAATGGTGGCGATTGCCTCCTCTCTGTTCGCCAGCCAGGGATTTGTCCGGACGTCGGTTTCGGAAATAACGGATAAGGCGAAGGTAGCCAAGGGGCTTTTCTACTACTATTTTGCTACTAAGGATGACATGGTCCGGAGCGTGGTGGAGGGATACTGCGCATACATGGAGGCGGACATGAATAAAATCGTGTCCGAAGAGGGAACCGGACGGGAAAAGCTGACCAGACTGTTCTCCGGAAATGCGTGGCGGACGTATTTTACGCAGCCGCTTATGGAGGATCTCCGTCTGCCGTCCAGCAGAGCGGTTTACGGCGATATGTGTGATCTTGTGACAGCCCATCTTCTGCCCGGCATGACAGAGGTGGTGCATCAGGCGCTTGAAGAGGCGGGAAAGGATTCCAGTCAGTCGGCGCAGGTGGCCGGAACAATCCTGTATGGTCTTCTGATGATGATGCGTACGAAGCAGCTGAAAAGCGAAGAGATCCTGCAGATGATGGATCTGCTGCTTTCCTGATTGCGGGCGACAAATTGAATTTTCCAGGAATATCCTGTTCATATAGATGTCTTCCCCTTTTTTTTCGAATGAGACGGCGGCTGTAAGGGCTGCCGTCTTTTTATTCTGAAGGGAAATGCGGACAAGGTTCCGGATGGCGTAATTCAAAAAGATTTCACGGCTGTTTTAAGGTGTTTTTCAGTTTTCTG
>CACXHF010000150.1 GCA_902767305.1 uncultured Eubacteriales bacterium | reverse complement strand
CTCCGATGTGAACCGGACGAAACAGAAAACATTACCACAACGAAAAAGCAGCCGCAGACATGATCTGAATGATTATGTCTGCGGCTGCTTTTTTTCTGGACATCCATGTCTTGTTGTCAGATATTTTTCTCTCCTGTTCTTCAGCTGATGTTCCGGCATCCCTGAGAATCTGTCACTATCCTCTGCAAGCCGGGCGGCTTCTGACTGTTTGCCGGGATTCCTCCTCACGCATATCTGTCTTTCCCCGCCCGAGTCAGTCCATATGCCGCCCATAAATCACGTCACAGAATGTCAATAACATTGCGACGGATTCGGCGGTAGAAATAAAAACAGCAAAGAAGAGAGACACCCTCCGCAATAACAAACGCCCACCATGTCATATTAAGATTGCCAGTCAGTCTTGCCAGAAGATAAGCACTGGGGATCAGGACAATCAACTGACGTATCAAAGAAATAATCATCGAATAGATACTGTATCCCAATGCCTGAAAGACAGAAACCATGGCAATACCGACTGCTGCAATCGGGAAATTCAGAGAGATCGTCCGCAGAGCCGGAATTCCAAGCAGAAGCATATCCGGAGATGCTTCAAAAAGCGAAAGAAGCTGTTCAGGAAAGATCTGGAAGATCAGCATCCCAACGCTCATGACAGTCACTGCCGCGATCATGATGTAACGGACAGTCTGCCGCATCCGGTCGGCTCGCTTTGCACCGTAGTTATAGGCAATGATCGGCACCCCGCCATTGTTCAGTCCGAAAACCGGCATGAATACAAAAGACTGAAGTTTGAAATAGATACCGAAGACCGCGACCGCAGTTGCAGTAAAGGAAATAAGGATCTGATTCATGAGGAAATTCATGATGGAACCGATGGACATCATGACGATTGAAGGAACTGCAATCTTGAGAATCAGCTGGATAATGACCAGATTTGGCCGAAAGCCCCGCAGGCGCATTTGAACCTCTGTATTGAAGTGTGTATGCAGCATGCAGCCGATCAGTGCTCCGGTCCACTGTCCGAGAATGGTGGCATAGGCGGCACCTGCTACACCCATTGCCGGAAAACCGAAATAACCGAAAATCAGAATAGGATCCATGATGATGTTGACAATCGCACCTGTTGCCTGTGAAATCATGGTCATCAGGGTTTTGCCGGTACTTTGCAGGAGTCGTTCAAAGAAAACCTGCATAAAAATGCCGAATGAACCGATCAGTACGATACTGGTATACGTTGTACCGGCTTCAATGATTCCGACAATATCCGTCTGCATATGGAAAAATGGATTCGGAAGGACAAGCCCAAGCAGCATGAACACAATGCCGGAGATGGCCATAAGCAAAAAGCCGTTGGATGCTGAATCGTTCACCTGCTTCTCATTTTTTGCTCCAAGCGCCCGGGAGAGGATGGCATTTATACCGGTTCCGACACCGACAGCCACAGAGATCATAAGGTTCTGAATCGGAAACGCCATGCTCAGTGCCGTCAGTGCGTTCTCCGAAATACGGGAAACAAAAATAGAGTCCACTACATTATAGAGTGCCTGTACCAGCATGGAAATCATCATGGGAACACTCATGGTAAAAAGAAGTTTTCCTATGGGCATTACGCCCATCTTATTTTCTCTGAAGGAAGATTCTCTCTGCATAAATAATTCTCTTTCATACTTACTGTTTCGACTGGATTAGCCGTCACAGACGACGTTCAAGCAATTCCTCAAGGGATTCCGTCCGGTATCCCTCAGGAACCGGTTCAGGAAGGCGATTCCATTCAAGTGCTGCCAAAACATTCATTGCAGCTCCTGCCATCATTCCATCCTCATCCAGATCAAATTCCGGCATATGATGACCGGCTATACATCCTTTATCCGGATTCCGGACACCGGTAAAGCTGAGGACGCCTGGCCAGAGTCTGAAATAAGCCCCCATGGTCTCGGAAGCCATCCAGGGACTCACATCGGTCAGACGGACTTCAGGCAGACTAGAAGTCGCAGCTTCAAGGAGACGCATGCGCCACCGGTCATCGTTGAATGTTTCAAAGATGGGTTTCGGCGCATGGAGAAACTCTGCACTGCAGTTAAAGGTTTCTGCGGTTTTCCGAACTGTTTCAAACATCTCCGCCCGGAAACGGTCCGCCACCCCCTTCACATCATATGCACGCACAGTCCCTGAAAAGGTCAACGTATCCGGAATCACATTTGGCCGACTTCCGGCATGAACCGTTCCGAGAGAATAGGTCAGGATCTGATCTGGCCGGACCGCCGTCATTCTGAGTCCGTTCAGCCGAGTATGGAGCGCAGCAAAACAGTCAATGGGACTTGCCGCGAGGTCTGGTCGTGCCCCGTGTCCGCCCCGGCCTTTCAGCCGGATCTCAAAACCGAATCCACCTGACGTCGCCGGTCCTTTGCATAATGCCACAGTGCCTGTCGGAATATCCGAGCGGACATGTGTGGCATAGCATGCTCCAATGGCGAAATGCTCATGGAGAAAGGGAAGAAGTTTTATAAAGCCGGAATTGTTTTCCTCGCCGCTTTCAAAGACAAATACCAGCGGAATGTGAAGATCCATCTCTGAGAGAATACGAGCTGCACACAGCAGCATAGCCATATGCGCGTCATGTCCGCAAGCGTGCATTTTCCCCGGATTCTGAGAGATACAGGTACGTTCACACATCGCATGACGTTCCGTTTCCTGAATCGGCAGAGCATCCATATCCGCACGAAGCAGCAGTGCAGGCTGACCGGCATTTCCATTGTGCACGCCCACAACGCCGCCAGCCGGAATGATCGTCACCTGCATTCCCATCCGCTGCAGTTCATCTGCAATGAAGGCGGCTGTTTCCGTTTCCTCCCCAGACAGTTCCGGATTAGCATGAAATGCCCGCCGTTCTGCAATCATCTGATGCATTCTTTCTCGGACAGCCGTCATAATCTCCAGTTCATTCATGTTTTACCCTTTCACAACTATCAGGTAGATCAGTGCGGCACACAGTCCCAGTCCAAACATGAGCAGCGCGTAACTCATGGTATGTGTAAGTCTGCGCCTTGCATCTCTGGCGCCATCCCAGAGGCCAGCCAGCCGGCCGACAAAATGATGTTCTCTTGGTCTGTTTCGGAACAGTGTCCGGTTCAGTCCGTCGGCTGCCAGGTCGGCTGCATTTCCGGCCGCATAGACCAGTTCATTTCCCACATGCACCGACGGTGTCTTTTTTCTCTGTGCATGCAGAAATAATCTGATCAGTACTGCTGATATACTATCCACTATTGTTGAGAGAACTCTTGTAACGGCAAATCCCGCAAAAGACAGAGCACGCCCCAACGGAATAAAGAAATGGTTTTCAATGTTTTCCTCGCGAGCCGGAACTACCAGTCCAGAAGCGATATAGGTCAGAACGGCGATCACAGGTCGGAAAATCTTTTCCTCAAGGAAATCCGGACTGGCAAGCATTGCAATCCGTCCTCCCAGATAAACCAGACCTCGGATCAGCGGCCGATACACCCGGTCCTCCAGATCCAGTCCCGCCGGCCATGCATTAATATAAACCGGTCCGTCTTTGGTTTTACGTATCAGCAGCGGACGGATCACACCCAGGTAGACTACAAGGCCGATCGCAATGGAGATCAGTGCCCCCTTCAGGTTTGTCAGTGAAAAGTAGTCAACAGCATGCGCGAGATGTCCCTGGTGTGTCATCCCGGCCATCAGATCAGCGATAGGATCCATGATCAGGTCAGGACGGACACCCAGAAGCGGTACCAGAACCGCACTCAGGAACAGGGCTGTGGAACTAAGGCGTGTCATGGGATAGGCAATATCATCATATGCCGCCTGAAATACGGGATGCTTTTCCCAGAATATGCAAACATACAGTTTCAGCATATATGCGCCTGTCAATCCGCCCGAAAGCAGGAAAATCCATTCAACTACCGTGTAGATCAGAGCTAGAGGCCGCATACCGTGTCCGGCCATATGTTCCGCCAGTTCTACAATTCCCTCGTGAATCAGCGTCTTACTGACATATCCGGAAAAAAACGGAATCCCCATCAGGCCAAACATGCCCATTAGAAAAGCAAAATGCAGAAGCGGTTTCCTGTGACCAAATCCCCGGACCTCATTGAGATCCAGTTTGTGCAGATTCATATAAATAACGCCTGCTGCCATGAACAGAATCAGCTTGAACAGTGAATGATTCATCATATACAGCACGGTCCCTCTGGCCGCCAGCGCATTGTGTTCACCCAGCAGGCTGGCACAGGCAATTCCGGTCAGGATAAAGCCGATCTGGGACATGGAGGAACAAGCCAGCGTCCGTTTAAGATTAATGGAAAACACACCCAACAGAGCCCCCAGAAACATGGTAATGACTCCCAGGAAAAGCACCAGATTGGCAAAAGACGCCGTTCCCCGGAAAATCTCAAGCGTCACCACGATGATGCCGTAAATCCCCGTCTTGGTCAGAATACCTGAAAGAAGTGCAGAAGCAGGTGCAGGTGCCACCGGGTGAGCTTTCGGCAGCCAGATATGCAGCGGGAACATACCGGCCTTTGCGCCAAATCCCAGCAGAATGCATATCGACGGAACCCAGAGTTTCCCGGGATTCACATTCTGCGCCGCCTCATACAGTCTGGCAATCTCGAGTGTTCCCAGTTCCATTCTGAGCAGAAACAGACCCATCAGCATCACCATACCGCCGATCACTGCCACAGCCAGATATGTCTCTGCTGAGCGCATAGCCGGCGCGTTTTCATCATGCGCCACCCAGGTATAGGAGGTAAAAGACATGATTTCGAAGAAGATGAAAGTAGTGTACAGATCCGCAGAAAGAAAGACGCCAACCGTCGCACCCAGCGTAAACAGATAGAAGAAATAATACCGATTGCGGTTATGGTAGTGGCGGCTGAAGTATTCGCGCGAAAGCATCGCACACATGGTCCACATGACACCGCCGATCAGCGCATACATGGCACGGAAACCATCCAGACGGAACGAGAGGCCAAAATCACAGAATCCGGGAATTGTCACGGCCAGTTCCGCTCCGGTAATGACCAGAAACAGTGCCACACTTGCCACGACAAGCTCCACTGCGCACATCAGGATGACCAGCCGATCCCTCAGCTCCTTGTCCCGTCGTCCTGCCAGATAGGACAGAGAAGCCGCAATCATCGGAAAAAATACAAGAAACAGCAGCATGATCTCCCCCCTATATCTGTGCATGGACCGTAATAAAGGTCAGCAGCTGATTTGAATAAAGGCCGGACAGGACAATCACCAGAATCAGAATTCCCATGGAGATTTTCATGCACAGGCCTGGATCTCTCGCACCTGCCTCCGCCGGTGTATCCTGACGGCGGAACACCATGAAAAAGACCGGATACAGCACATAGACGGCACACAGAACTGCAGAGACCAACATGGCAGAGAGACCGATCAGACCCGTCGGCCATACGGCAAGAGCCGCGTTGCCGATCATCCACTTACTCAGGAATATTGGCAGGAACGGCGTTCCCGCCAGAGCAAGTGCCGCAACCGCGTAGATTCCGCAGACCAACGGCATCTGTTCCCGAAGGCCGCGCATGCTCTCGATCTGTGTTTTCCCTGTCTGTACCAGAATGGCTCCGGCACAGAAAAACAGTGTGATCTTGATAATGGCATGAAACACCAGATGCGCCATCGCACCGCTCAGTCCGTCCGGGGTTAGCAATGCAGCAGAGAAAATGATGTAGGACAGGTTGGAGACGGTAGACCATGCCAGCCGACGTTTCAGATGATGTTCACGGACCGCTCGCAGTGCACCATAGAGAATAGTCAGGGCTGACAGGCAGATCAGCACCAGCTGCGCGGGAGTTCCAAAGATATTCTGCCGTCCGAAAGTATAATAGCAGACCCGGATCACCGCAAAAGCACCTGCCTTGACCACTGCCGCCGCATGCAGCAAGGCCGTCACCGGCGTCGGTGCCACTGCTGCTTCCGGCAACCAGTTATGAAACGGGACAATGGCTGCCTTAACGCCAAAACCAAGAGCCATGCACAAAAACAGCATCTGCATGAGAACCGGATGCAGTTCAAAAAGTCCAACGTCCAGCACACCGCCAGAGACAAAGTTTCCACCACCCCATGCAATGACCGGAACGACGCCGATCAGGGCAAGTGCAGCACCGCCGAAAGTGTATGCCATATAACTCCGGCCTGCCCGGACTGCCCCGGGACTGCTCGAGTGCATAACCAGAGGCAGAGTACTCAGGGACAGAAGCTCATAGAAAATGTACATGGTTACCAGGTTTCCGGCCAGAGCGATGCCCAGCGTCACGCCGTAGGAAACGATATACAGCGCAAAAAATGCCTGTTCCCTGCCCTCATGGCGCATGTATTCAAACCCGTAAAGTGTGGCAATCGGCCACAGAAAGGCTGCAAGGCCGGCAAAAACTGTGCCTGCCCCGTCCAGTGAAAAGGTAAGTACCAGATTCTGAACAACAGGAAAAAGTGTTTCTGTTGTTCCCGGATGCTGCATAATCAGGTAAAAGACCAAAGCGGATGTCAGCAACGCAGTCAGCTCCGTCAAACAGCAGCGCAGTTTCCGCTGCTTCTCAGGAACGAGAAACAGCAAAAGTCCGGCTGAAATTGGAAAGAATACGGCAAAAGAAAGCATATGCAACGCTCCTTAATGGACTAGGCCTTTCGGCATTTCCAGCCCATGATTTGTCGCACGGGTATTGCCCGGCCAGCTTATAAAACCGCCACACCGACACTGGCAGCAGCCGAAATGAGCGGAGAGGCAAAGATACCGGTCAGGATAACCAGTGCCGCTAGGATGATCATTGGCACAGTCATATGACGCCCACCCTCACAGACGGGATTGGCCGCATAATCAAAGTCTCCGCCTGGGAAGAAGCCGTAAATGGTAATCGGCAGCAGGTATGCCGCCGTCAGCAATGCGGAAATGATCAGAATAATAGGACCGGCAATGGAAAAGCCGCTCATGCCATCCATCAGGGAACCGGTCGCAAGCGCCCACTTTGATACAAAACCGCTGGTCGGCGGAATGCCGATCAGGCCGAGCGAAGCAATCGTCCAGCACCAAGTTGTCACCGGCATCCGCTTGCCAATGCCCCGCAGGTCTGCCACATAGGTCTTACCGGTTTCATGAATCATGGCACCGGCACACAGAAACAGGCAGTCCTTGATCACCGAGTGTGCTACCACATGCAGGATTCCACCTGTAAAGGAATCCGGATACAGGCAGGAAAGGCCAAAAAGAACATAGCTGACCTGGGAGACAGTCGAGTAGGCCAGCCGCTTTTTAAGCAGCGGCTCACGGTAAGCCAGCATGGAGCCCATGAAAACAGTGATCAGAGTCAGCGTCATGAAGGCAGTCTGTACCCAGGTTCCGGCAAGCACCCGAGCGCCGACCAGAAAATAGATTACCCGCAGGATTGCCAGAACACCAGCCTTGGTAATAACGCCGGAAAGAACAGCCGATGCCGGAGCAGGGGCTACCGGGTGTGCCGTCGGAAGCCATCCATGCAGCGGGAACATACCGGCCTTCGTGCCAAAGCCCAGAATGACCAGGAAAGTGATTACCAGCAGTGCAGGAGTCGCCTCTGTTGCCGCTCCTCCGGGCACAAAGGTAACCGTACCCAGCATATTGTTGAAGAAAAAGATTCCAAGGAGTCCCATCATCGCACCGAAGATGGAATAAATGAGATATTTAGCACCAGCTGCCACTGCCTCCGTTGTCCGCTCATGTACCACCATCGGAACAGAAAGCATGGTCATCATCTCGTAAAATATGTACAGTGTGATCATAGAGCCCGCATAGCACTGCCCGATCATCGCACTGAGAACACACAGATAGAATGACTGATATGAATGCTCATGCTCATTTCCCTTGAGATAGTCAAGGGCAAATACGCCGCCCAGAAGCCACATTGCAGCCATCAGGACAGAAAAGATGCAGCCAATAGTATCCAGATGCAGGTGAAGTGCCAGTGTAGGCGTCATCTGCAGGACGATAAAGTCCGTTCCATTTCCAAAGCAGGCGAGAATCACGGCCGCCAGTTCCACCATCAGCGCTCCCGTAACCATTCTGCCCCTGGCTGCCGGCACTTTTGCCGCCGGCAGAAACCATACAATTGCCCCTGCCACTGCCGGCCAGAGCAGTGCAAGTAATAACAAGATTTTCATGAGAATCCCCCTATAAGCTCACTGTATTTGGTGTTACTGATTCAGGGATGCCTGACATCCGGCAGATCCGTACAGGATCAGCCGAATACGGCAAATCCGGAAAGAAGAGTCTGATAAACCGGCGCGGCACAAAAGCCAAGGACGAGATTCAGGGCCAGAAAACCTGCAAGGCTAAGCCGAACCAGATGATCCGGCTTCCGGCGGCTTCCCGTTTCCCCGTCATGCACGTACAGGGACATAGCCGTGGACATGAAATACCCAAGATTCAGCAGGGTCGATATCGTCAGGCAGATCAGCGTGGCAGCCATATGACGGCCGCCCACAGCTACCGCTGTCTGACCCAGCATAAACTTGGTGACAAAGACACTGAGCAGCGGAAGACCTACCAGATTAGCCGCACCCAGGCTGAAAGCAAATGCCGCCAAAGGACTGCGATAAAACGCTCCCTGGACGTCCTTCCTCAGATGTGTGCCGCCGGATGCTTCATCCATCTCCGCTGAGGAAATAAAGAGCATTGACTTGGTAGCCGCGTGAGCAAGAAGATGCCACAGAGCAACCATCATCCCCTCCATCGTTCCCAGGCCGATAGCAAGGAAGATATAGCCGATCTGTGCTACAGAGGAGTAGGCAATCATCATTCGGACGGTCCTGACCCGCAGAGCTGCCACCGATCCCACAATCATTCCAGCAGCGCCGAAAACAAATATTACATCCGTAATTCCAAGGGATTCGATCACCGGCATTCCGATGGTTCGCACATAAATCTTAATCAGCAGAAAAATGTATCCTTTGGAAACTACGGAGGAAAGCAACGCAGAGGAAGTCGCAGTAGAGTTGCTGTATGCAGCCGGTACCCATTTTTCAAATGGGTACATTGCACTTTTCATACCAAGTCCCACTGATATCAGTGCAACCGTTACATCAAGAGGAATCTGGTATTCCCCGCTCGCTGCCAACTGTGCTACCGCATCATGGATGGGCGTCATCAGAAGATGACCGGTAATGGAATAGAGAATAACTACACCCAACAGAAACAGACTGGATCCCAGCAAATTCATAATCATGTAACGGACACCCGCTACCAGACTTCGGCCTGTCTGCTTTGCCATGATAAGTCCGGAAGCCGCCAGCGTGCTGATTTCAAGAAACACATAAGCGGTAAACAGGTCATTGGTATAAATCAGTGCCTGCAGCGAAAGAACACACAGGTCCACCATGACACCATACAGGTTATATTTGGTTGGTTCAATTTTCTGCATGGAACGCCTGTAAGCTCCCAGATAAGAGAGAAGTACCACCAGAAGAAGCACAGATGCTGTTCCCGTTTCAAGAACACCCACCCGCAGTTCATTGCCCCACGGCGCAGGAAAATGACCCATCCTATACACATAGCTTTCACCCGTTTTCAGGGTATACATCAGCGCCATGATATTGAGCACCAGATTGATGACCAACACCATACCGGTCACCACGGCCGCACTCCGGCGCTTCAGGACGCTGGTCAGCACAGCACACACCAGTGTCAGCAGAATACACAGTGCGGGAAAGTTCTGAACCAGTGTCATCACGCTTCCTCCCTTCCCGTAAGGGCCACAATTTTGTCCAGATCCAGTGTATGATAGCGGTGATACAGCCGGATGGACAAAGCCATCATCAGAGCAGAAACGCTCACCGCCACCACAATGCCAGTCAGAACCAGCCCCGACGGAATCGGATTAATGTATGCCTCCGTGCTCTGCACACCCCCGGTTACAATCGGTGCCTTATGTCCCTCGATATATCCCTGAGAAGCCAGAAACAAATAGATGGAGGAATCCATCATATCCATCCCGATGATTTTCTTGATCAGATTCCGGTTAAATAGCATCATCGAAAAACCAATGCAGAAAAGGATTACGGCCGCAGTTTCCTCATAGTTCATCAACCATTTTGAAAACATCCTAGACATCTCCTTTCCTGAAAACGGCATACAGTACGTATACCGTGCATGTTACAATAAAGCCAACGCAGATATTCAGCAGCAGTATCAGGCCGCCCGACAGAATCGCCCCCGGCATCCCCAGCGGAATGATGCTTTCGATCCCGTTAGCCCCCGTATAGAACGAATAGGTCTTTGAAAACGCATAGGTCAGAAGTGCAGTGACGACAGTCCTCTGATAAGTTCTGTATGTAAAGAATCGGCGGATATCTTCAAAGCCGAATGCCGTCACATGCAGAACCAAGCCTGCACCTACAATAGCTCCGCCTGAAAATCCACCACCCGGCGTCAGGTGTCCGTTCAGCACCACATAAATACCCAGAAGGAATGCAACAGGAGTCAGTATTTTTGCCGTATGCTGCAGAATGGAATCATTCTTAGGTTCATAAAATGTATCCGCATACGGTTCCTCCCGGATGGATGCCGCCAGCGTGCTGTACCGGTTGCTCTCCGGATCCAGACGAAGCAGGAAAAGAACCACCATAGCTGCCGCAAACAGCACTGTCGATTCACCCAGTGTATCAAAAGCACGGTAGTCAAGGATCATGCCGGTGACAATATTCAGTGCACCGGTTTCCTGCAGTCCCTGTTCAATGTACCGTCTGGGCACCTCATTCTGTGCCGGATCAATTTCCCCGCCGAATCCGGGCAGTGTCGTAACGGTATACAAAAGCAGCATAATCATGGCTATACAAATCAGCATACAGCCAAGCATATAGACCACCCGTCCGATGACCGGCACTTTTCTTTCATTCAGCGCCTCAAGACGGCTGGCAACTACCTCCTCTTCCTTCTGATCTTCAAGGAATCGTTCCCGACGCCACGCCTCCTCCATTTCCTCATCAGAATCCGGCTCTCTGTTCTGTGCAGCGATCATCTGCCGTTCCAGTACATCCTGATCCTGGTTCAGCCATCTCACAAAACGACCGCCAGGCAGGTCCGATTTTCGATCACTCATGCCCTTCGCCTCCGTCTCTGGCGGTTTCATTCCGTTTCATTTTTGCTTTGTTTCTTGCATCAATGGCATGGATTTTTTTCAGCGTCAGAAAATACAAAAGACTGGTAATACCGGTTCCGACTGCCGCCTCGGTAATCGCCAGATCCGGCGACTCCAGAGTAATCCAGATAATGCACATCACCATGGAAAAACAGGTATAGATGATCACGCTGGTCAGCAAATTTCGAGTAATGGAAACCGCCAGTGCACAGCCGATCAGAAATAGGAGCAGGACCTGTGACACGCCTGTCATGCCGTTTCCCCCTTCACCATATTGTCCATTGAAGCTATCTGTGTATCAGACGCTTCCGCAGTCATCTTCTGCCCGTCGGCAGTCTCATTTTCTGCCTCCTCCACCTTTTCCTCCATCTCCGGAGCCCCGGCAGTATTTTTATCTGCATCCGCTTCGGTTCCCTCAATAACGTGCAGCTCCATGTACTGCTCCCGCTCCTCATTCGTCTCAACTTCAAGCCGGCACAAAAGATGACTGGCTACAGGTGCACTGATCCAGAAAAAGATAATAACCAGAATCATTTTCAGTGCAGAGGCAATATCTGGCGCCAGGACAGACAGTCCAAGCATGCAAAGGCTGATTCCAAGAGTATCGTTAATAGCAGCCGCATGCATCCGGTTCGCCGCATATTTAAATTTGAAAACGCCGATTACGCCAACAATGCAGGATAAAAGCCCTATTATCAGGAAAACGGCGCCGAAAACAAAACGAACTATCTGCACGCTGTTCCCTCCTGTTCTTCTTTCAGGGCAGAAACTGTCTCTGCGTGACGACGTTCACGGTAAATACCCGTATATACTTTGCACAGTACAATAACAGCCAGAAAACTGAGGACAGCATACACTAGCGCCACATCCGCCAGATACCCCTCCTTTAGATATACCGTCATGATTCCAACCATGATAATGGTCAGCGTACTGACCATATTAACAGCCATGATCCGGTCCGAAACTCTGGGTCCGATCGCGCACCGAATCAGACAGACGACCATAAGAACCGCAAGAATCCCCATAGCCCCCGTACAGAGGACCTGATACGCATCTGCCATCATTCCAGTCCTCCCTCCTGTCCGTTCATCTCATCTGCCGCAACGGAATCCCCGGACATCTGCAAAGCTTCCTGTTCCTCTGCCCCTGGTTTCCCTCCGTGGCTGTCTACCTCATCGCTTTCCGCTTTCCGGTTCTTCTTTTTCATTTCCGTATCCCGCTGACGCTCCAGCGCCCGCTCTTCCATCCGGGAAAGAGCCTTCTGGAAACAGGAATTCTCGATCCCCTCATACTGCTCATTGTCCAGACAGTGGACGGTAAACAGATCCCCGCTCAGTTCACAGGTAATCGTTCCCGGCGTCAGTGTAATAGAATCCGCCAACGCTACCCGATGTCCATCACTTCGAAGTCCGGACCGGAACTGAACCAGCTTTGGCTTCGGTTCAAACCCCGGTGTCAGTACCATCCGGATAACCGTAAGATTGGCCTTCACGATCTCCATGGCAAGCATGATCAGGTAGCGTACACCATCCACACTTCCTCGGACCATGGCAACATCCTTGCCGAAACTGTATCCGAGATATCTGCAGCTGAATGCATACAGAACAGCAGCAAACACGACACCAAAGAGGACAATTTCCAGCGTCACTTTTCCATTAAAGAGGATAAAGAGCAAAAAGTATGCAATAAACATATCGTACGACCCGGTATCCTTTCTCAAAAAGACAGGTTCTCCCTGCACCGTTTTCAGCCAGTCGCATTCAGGTTCAGTAAAATCATGCCATTTAAACCATGCCGGACAAAAGTCCTGCATGCACAGTTCACCAAAGTATATTACAAAACTTAGAGGAGTTTCCCACACTCAGCAACCAGCTTTTCCTGATAGGTATCGCGAATCAGTCCGAAAGTCTTCTCATCCCGCATGCCCACCGGCATCCCGTCAATCTCACAGACACGGCTGGTCAGGGCACTGGAGCTGGAGAAAAACACCTCATCCGCAGCCATCAGTTCCTCCAGTGTAAATGGCTTTTCTACAACCGGAATTCCTTTTTCCCGGCAGATTTCGAGAATATGCGCCCTCGAAATACCGGGTAAGATCAGTTCATCGCAAGGTGCCGTATGAAGGACACCATCCCGGATGATGTGAATATTAGAATGTGAACACTCTGTCACGCGGTTTCCGCGATGGAAGATCGCCTCATCACAGCCCGCACGGGCAGCAGACTCACTCGCCAGAACTGACGGAAGGAGATCAATGGTCTTGATATTACACATGAAAAAACGTCGATCCTCCTGCGTGATACATTTGTACGCTCCATATGGATCCCGCATGCTGATTGGTTTCACAAATGCCCACAAACTGGGCTTCGTCTCCGCACCGCTGAATGCATGATTTCTCATTCCTACGCCGCGGGTCACCTGCCAGTAAAGCATCGTCACCGCACTGTCCACCTGATCCACCAATCCCTGCAGGATTGCCTTCATCTCCATCTTCTCCATAGGAATGGAAATGTCAATCATTCCGGCGCTCCGGTAAATCCGGTCAATATGATCATCAAAATGCATAGGTATATGGTTTACCACGCAGGTCGCATCATAGACACCGTCGCCAAAGTAACAGCCCCTGTCATTCATGGGTACCTGAATAGACTCAATTGGTCCGGTAATACCATTATAATAACCAATGTTCTTCATGGAGATCCTCCTGTATCTATAGCTTCAATTATTCTAAAAGAAGGACTGTCCGTTCATATGATTCGAAATCCGGGAGGCCCGTTTTTGTCAGGATAACTGTTCTGTCCGTATTTCTCCAGCAATATGTCCGGTTTCTTTTCAAGATCAGAAACAGTCTTCTAATAATTCGTAGGTAGTTTACTCCCCGTCCTATACTTTGTCAAACCATTTGGCACTATTTTGATAAAGCACAGACAGGAAATCTGCCACAGAGGTTAATGCCAGTACAGCCCTTGGAAAGCGGTACGTCGTTTCTATGTTCCCGGATCACCCCGAATCTTTGCACTCGGGTATCTGCAAAGCCGGACGTTTTACTTTCAGGAAAAAGGATGCCCGGAACTTCAGGTCTGTTGCCATCGAACCTGCGGTACTTTTTCTTCCGCGAGCCTTTCCCAAACTGTCTCCGGGGAATAGACAAACATCCGATAACTATTCGAGTGATTTCCAAGTATATTTTTACTTTCTTTCTATGTTCAAGACGTATGCATAGAAATGTTACTTCTGATTATTCTATGTTTTCGGTTCTGTTCAGTTAGAAAAGCTGCTGACTGCCAAGGTAATACCCGTCTCACACCTTTCTTGTAAATTCATTGTGCCCAGTTCTGCAGAACTACACGTTCAAAACAGCAACAGACAACTCGATAAAACCTTCTTTCAGTGCTGATGCTGTACCGCCCTTGCAGCATTTTTCATCCTCTTCCTGGTTCATCAGATTTTCCCGGATTGTCGAAGTACTTATCACTTTTCCAAAATATGAAAAAAACCACTCTAATGAGTGGTTTATCACCTTCTGGTGAAGTGGAGGCGCCATCCAGATTCGGACTGGAGAATGAAGCTTTTGCAGAGCTTTGCCTTACCACTTGGCCATGGCGCCAATGGAGCGGTAGACGAGATTCGGACTCGCGACATCCACCTTGGCAAGGTGGCACTCTACCAGCTGAGCTACTACCGCATAAATTGGTGCCCAGGGGCGGAATCGAACCACCGACACGGAGATTTTCAGTCTCCTGCTCTACCGACTGAGCTACCTGGGCTTATGGCGACG
>CACXHF010000149.1 GCA_902767305.1 uncultured Eubacteriales bacterium | reverse complement strand
CGGGTCAAATACTGGCTGACCATCAATGAACAGAATATGCTGACTCTGGTGGGAGATGCCATCGGGACGGCCTGTATTCGCAGGGATGAAAACCGGCTGAAGCAGCTGTACCAGGATAATCACCATATGCTGCTGGCGCAGGCCAGAGTCATGCAGCTGCTGCACGAAATGGTCCCTGGTGCAAAGATCGGCCCTGCACCAAATATCAGTCTTGTTTATCCGAAAACGTGTAAACCTGCCGATATTCTGGCTGCCCAGAATTTCAATGCGATCCGTAACTGGCTTTATCTGGACATGGCGGTCTGGGGGCGCTACAATCCTCTGGTATGGACATGGCTGGAGCAAAACGATGCACTGCCGGACATTCTGCCCGGGGATATGGACATCATGCAGGCAGCCCATCCGGATTTCATAGCGTTCAACTATTACAACACAAGCACCGTGGAAGCATCCGACGGCACCGAAAAAGACCTTGGTGACCGGCCTCAGAAGGATGACCGCGTCGGTGTCCCCGGTCAGTATGCCCTGACACGGAACGGAACCCTTCCGCTGACCCAGTTCGGCTGGGAAATCGACCCCGAGGGATTTCGCGCCACACTGCGGGAAGTATACTCCCGCTATCATCTGCCGATGATGATTACTGAAAACGGACTCGGTGCTTATGATAAGCTGGAAGCGGACGGCAGGATTCATGACGGTTACCGCATTGATTATCTGCGCGATCATATCACTCAGATGCATCTGGCCATCAATGACGGCTGCGAAGTGATGGGGTACAGTCCCTGGTCTGCAATCGATTTGATTTCCACACACGAGGGCATGGTAAAACGCTACGGGTTCATCTTTGTCAACCGCGATGAATTCGATCTCAAAGACATGAAACGGTATCGGAAAGATTCTTTCTACTGGTACAAGAAGGTCATTGCCTCCAACGGAGAGGATCTCCGCTGATCCTCTTCAGCACCGTCACGGATGCTTTTGTCCACGCGAAGACATACTTCTCCGATTTGTCCGACAATGGCACAGGTTTTCCGGTGCTTTCGGATAACAGACAGTTTCTGTCACCGGCAGAGGGTGAAACCTGTGCCTGCATTTCCGTAATGGCAATATGAGGATATCCTCAGGCGTCCGGGTTTGATGCCTGAAGATATCCTCATTGTTGTAAAGGTTGTGTTCTTCAGATGATTGTAAGAATGTAGAATAATCCGAATGTAGAATAATCCAATTGGATTGAGTGGATACAGAAACAAAAGTGCTCAGGGAAGCCCGATCAATCTAAGCGTTTGAGTTTTCGAGATCATTCCCATCCTGTCAGGAGAAGCGTCAAAACGATCCTGCATCTATTGGCGTGGCGGACATCTGAAACCGCCATCAGGCCAACAAAAGAATATTGATTTCTTCCGTCTTTCTGAGAATTTCCGGCACTCTTCCCAATTCAGCCATAAACCGACAGTGAAAACTCTTCACCGGAAATTAGCCGGCTGAATCAAGTTCATTCTTACGCCTTCTCAATACTGCAGCTGTGATGTTTGTAAAGGACATCCGTGCTGCCTGCATTCCTGTCATAATTAATGCTTACAAGCAGTAAATTATCCTTATAATGCTCAAGCGTTTGCGGATAATTCTTCTCTCTTATCTGATCTGCTGCTGTCTTAATGGTCTTATCGTACTTCAGTTCTATCAGAAGTGCCGGCTTATCGGGATGTTTGGGTGCAGGAAGATACACAAGGTCTGCATAGCCTTTTCCACTGTCCAGTTCCTGTATCGTGGTGTAATACTTCTGCCCTGCATAATAAGCCATCTGAACCGTATATGAAAGCACAGCCTCAGAATTATATGTCTTTTTTTCTGTCGTGTCATGAAACCACTCAAGAAGCTCTGCAGCTTTTTCTTCATTACAGTTCCATGTCGCATTTAATAATTCCTGTGACTTCGTGAATGAGGTAAAAGTTTCAATCCATTCTTCTGATCTGGTGGATGACTTGAATTCATCCAGTATCTCCTTATTGGGAATCGTTACTTCTCCGGTTTCAGAATTGTATTTCAGATATCCAAGATGAATAAGCAGTGCAAGCACATCATCTCTGCCGCTAAATGTGGTCATATCATTCTGATAGGTACCAATGTCAGCCTTGACACTTCCGCCATCCATCATCAGAACAACTGCATCCTTTAAACCGTCATAATTCATACGAATATATTCTGACAGCGCCTCATAGCTTTCCGTCTTATTCCAGTAATTCTGAATAACACCGTTGCTGATTGCTTTAACTACTGACAGAGGACTGTATAAAGAATACCTTTTTGCTTTCTTCTCTCTGCCCGTTATCTTCTGTTCTTCATATCCGGGATCCGGTGGAATAATATCACTTACTTCATATCCATCATACCATTCCTTGATCGGATCAAACATACGCCCATACTTTTCACATAAATCCTTCACTTCTTCCTCAGTAAATCCTGTGTATGATGCGAGCTGCATAGGCGATATAACAGAGTACTCATCAAACATATTCAGAGCAGAATGCTTTCCATATTTCTTTATCGGCAGGATTCCTGTCATGTAACAAAGCGCAACATAACTCTTGTCCTTAAGCCAGTCTCTTAAAAAATCAAGATAAAGCTTCTGTCCTTCCCAGTCATTCTTTCTCTCCCGAAATACCGCATCCCATTCATCAATAATGATCACAAATGGTTTGCCTGCCTCCGCATAGACATCCTCTGAGGATTGAATCAAATCATCGATATCATAATAAGCGGCGTCAGGATACTGTTTTTTCAAATCCCGTACGATCAGCTTCTGCATTTTCTCAAGTGATTTTTCAACAGTTGTCTTTTCTTTAATAAAGTCTGTCATGACAATCTTAATCACATCAAACTGATTAAGGTACCTGTCCCATCCATCCCTGACTGCAAGCTTTGAGGAAGCAAACAGTTCTCTGCTGTCTCCTTTGCCGTAATATGCACACAGCATGTTGGCTGCAATAGATTTACCGAAACGTCTTGGACGTGATACACTGACATATCTCTGCTCAGTCTTTAAAATCGAATTAAGATAAGCAATCATTTCCGTTTTATCAACATAAATATCGGAATTAACCGTCATTTCAAATCTGTCACTTCCAGGATTTAAGTATGTTCCCAAAATCACGCCCTCCTTCTCGCAGGAATTTGTTAAATTATAAGGTTTTCAGCGTTGTTTGTCACTTTTTTATTCTTCCCTGAACCCCAAAGCAGAGCTTCATCACCGTTTGGAGTTATTCATCTTCTCCCACAGTACTCGTAACACGATTCCCTCATGATGCTCCTTTATCCTTCCCCCCTGATGCACAGCATCCCCACAGCAGACAGGGCTGGAACGAATGTTTTTTCCTGAGCCGGGTGCGAGGGTGTTTCCCCCTCACCGTGGTGAGTCTGCATCATTCAGCCGCCTGGCGATTTTACTCATTTCCGTTCCCATGCCCGCCATCAAAACATCTCCACTGCATACTTGCTGGTTTTACCGGGTAATGACCGCGGAGGGATCGGCAGCATATAAGTGATTCCCTGCTGTCTGTCAATACGAAATACAATCAGCTCCAGAGCAGCCATATACGTCTGACCAGACGACATCATCTCATTTGCAGAACCGCTTTATTTTTGCTGAACGCATCGCTTTCATGAAGATGAACATGTTCGACAGACAGGCAAAAACCAACGTTCCGACAATTCCGCTGTTTCTTCTGACAGTGAAAGTGAATGGGCTTTGAAGGCATTCGGACAGTTCGCTGCATTCATCCGTGACCGGCAGTCCCGAAGTCGGAGAAAAAAAGAGCTTCCCCTGAATCCAAACCATCCCGGTTCAGCTTTCAGGGGAAGCTGCATATCATTCGGTCTCGTCACTGATCAGGCCGAAGAAGAACCGCTGTTTCTTCGGGTTGTCAATGATCCTGACCGGTTTAATCTGATTCTGCGATGTACCGTTGTAGATGAGCGTATCACGGTACAGCATATAGGT
>CACXHF010000148.1 GCA_902767305.1 uncultured Eubacteriales bacterium | reverse complement strand
GAGATCGTTTTAACTACATCGATAGCCGACTCAGAATACTGATGCCTGTACATTCTCTTCTTAGGAAGAGAGTATCTGCCCCATCCGGCCCGTACTATCGATCCCTGATCAAGACGCTTGTTGAGGTCATAGGCAATTTGAGGCCTTGTCATGCTATAGCTGGAAGCCATAGCGTCCATATACTCTTGTCTGGAAAAGGAATCTATTTCCTGTAGAGATTGGGGGATCTGTCTCATCTCACTCATGGCAACTCACTCCTTTCGTCATAATCGCAGTAAATCGATTTTTCTGGTACTTTTCAGCATCCTTATATTACGCCTAAACAGCGCTCTTGTTAACTGAATTTTCGCAGTAATTTCGATTTACTGCTATTTTGATGAAAACGAATGGCTCAAAACTTGTTCATTTATCAGCACCTTATAGAAATCAGCACATTTTTGAACATTATCTGATGTTTGAAGTAAATCTTCTTCAAAAGGTGCTGATTTTATTTTTCTATTCCGTTACCATACTGTGTAAAGCTGCAGAAGAGCCGGAATTTTCCCATAGATACCCGTAAATCAAAGCTTTATGAACGAATTCTTTGTGCATACAACTATTATTCCCCAGCTTTCTGAGGGGGTAGTTCTACAGCATAATTACTAATAAATCGGTGACCTTCGTCCATACTTCCTGATCTGATCCTTTCAATTCCGAAAGAGTTTTCATAGCCTTCATTTTTCCGTTTTCCATCCATGCGGCATAACATTCCTGAACATGAGCGCAGCAGTCAGGTAATTTTGGACGGGAGATCTGATAATCGTATCGCTCCCTGAAAGCTGTTTAAGTAAAGCTTTCAGGGAGCGATACACAGTCATTTTCCCGAATCAGACAGCAGCTCCGCCACAAACGACTTCCATAATGGGTACATCATCTGATGCCCCTCGCTGTTGGGATGAACTCCTACATCTTCCTTTCCGTTTTCAACATAATACTTTGCTCTTGTGTCCGGATCATCCGGGTTCAGTCCAAACTCATGATACAGATCCAAAACGGGCAGATTGTGTTTCCCGGCTACTTCGATCAGCAGGGCAACATATGCGTCGCATTCTTCTCTTGATGTGCCGGAAAAGTTTTGAGATCCATCCGGATCAAACGAGAAATCTGTTAACCATGGAGTAGGGGTAACAATGCCAACTTTCAGAAAAGGATTGCCTGTCAGGATTTTCCGGACAGTCAGATTCATGCAGCCGCCGATGGTTTCCTCTGTAATATCATCCGAGGTACCAAGTTCAAAGCCCTTTCCTATATCATTGAAGCTCCCGAATATTGTCAGGCAGTCACCCGCACTGAGATCAATCCCATCGACCTGTTCGTAAAAAGGTTTCTTATGGTCCGGCTCTTTATAACCGATTCCGCTTTCTCCGCAATTGATGACTCTGCATCTGAGGTCTTTCTGAACAAAATCATAATAGGCGGTATCTGCTCTGAATGTTTTCGCTGTAAGGCTGTCTCCCATCACAATCCATGTTCTGTTTTCACACTCTGTGTCTGCAGTCAGCAAACTGACCGACAGACAGGCGAAGGCGATGACAGCAAGGATGAAGATTGTCCGGTTCTTATGGAGTCGGAGCTTCCTTGGCACTTTTCCCCTCCTGATACTATCTCAATAAATCTTTACATCGCTGAAGATATCCTTTGAATCCAGACTGCCCGCCCGATCGCCTCTGAACAGCAGCTTTCTGTTTCGATCCTTTTCATGCCTGCTTGGGTGCAGGGAGTTCGAACACATCCTTCCCGGGAATGCTTCCGCCGGATTGATACCCCATGCGCTTTTTTCTTGGTAAAAGGAAGTATGTGCGTGATCATTCAAAGGGTTTGAGCGTGATCCTGTTCGTTTTCAGATACTCTTGAGGATCTTATGGATTCTATTGAATCTCTATGACAAGATGGTCACGGGCAAAAACACAGGAACCCTGCGGTTGACTGAATTGGATAATCTGCTCAGCATTCGGATAAACCAAAATAGCGGATATTTTCAGAGCAGCCCCTTGCTTACATCAACTCATCGTTTTTTGTTAGGCTCGTTGCATCTATATCAAAAAAGGCAATATGAATTTATTGTGAATTCCAAAACAGACAGTTTGACATTTTTATACATCATCTTTATAATTTTCTTATCAAGAAAATCCCCTGTTCTTTGAACAGAGTGTTTTGTAAGGACTGCGGTACGCCGCAGTTCTGTTTTTTACAGCCAGCTTCCGGTTTTTCTGTCGTGGCAGGATTTGCATAAGCTTTCCCGGTTTGTCTGATCCCAGAACAGCCGCTGATCTCCCGGATGTGGAATGATGTGATCCACGACGGTTGCCGGAACGATCTTTCCCTCCGCCTGACAGAAAGCGCAGAGCGGATGTTGCTTCGGGAAAAGCGCCCGGGCTTCACGCCAGCGGGCATTATATCCCCGGGCGGAGGCACTGCCACGCAGACGGTCATCACTGTACATACGATGATCCTTACAGAACACCTGGCCCTGTTCGCAGAATCCGGGACACCCCGGGCAGCGGCAGGGACTTTTCGGATTTTGGGGCATTTTCGCATCACAGCATCTGAGCGGCACAGGACTTTCCAAATCTGCGGGGTCTGCTGATGCAGGTCAGATTTTTTGTCGTTCCAGTCGACCTGCTGAGAATACGAATCAATCCTGTTTTATCGACATCGTCACTTTCAATCATCCTCTTAAAGCCGCTGTTGCCAGGATTCAGATACGTTCCCATCCGTCAGACCTCCTTACACAGGAATTTCATGCCATTCCGGAACGAACAGAGTTCCTGGCTGTGACTGACCCTGCATCAGGCCCTTTCCAGGATGAGCAGAACATTTTTACCACCCTTCATGCCTTCTCAATCTCACAGCTGTGATGTTTGAACTCGATACAGTCATTGGATACCTTCCTGTTATAATTGATCCCAACCAGAATCAGATTTCCTTTGTACAGCTCCAGTCTGTCCGGATATTTCTGCCTGTGGATCTGGGTAATTGCTGTATCTGCCCCGTTCTCATATTTGAGCTCGATCAGCATTGCAGGAATGTCAGGTTTTTTGGGAACAAATGCAAGATCAGCATATCCCTTCCCGGTATCCAGTTCAGGAATAATCGTATAGAGATCCTGTGCCGCATAGTATGCCAGCTGAACCGCATAAGACAGGCCTGCTTCGCTGTGATATGTTTTGTTTCCGGCCTTGTCATGCGCCGCTTCCAGAAGCTCCGCAACAGTCTCTTGATCACAGTTCCACGTGGCCTCCAGCAGTTTTTGCGAGTTCTGAAGGGCTCGGAAGGTTACTGTCCATTCTCTGTTCTTTGTGGAGGATTTGAATACGTCCAGAACCTCTTTATTGGGGATATAGACTTCCTTTGTTTCTCTTTGATAGCCAAGATATCCAAGATGAATAAACATCGTCAGGATATCATCCTTGCTATGGAGGGTAGTCATATCATTCTGGTATCTCGTAATATCAATCGGTACCCTTCCGCCCTCCATAAGGACTGCCACGTCTTCCTTCAGCCCGTCAAAGTTCCAATCCACATATTGCTGAAGTGCCTCATAATTCTCTGTTTCATTCCAGTAGTTTTCTATTTCACCGCTTCGCATCGCATTAACCACAGAAAGCGGACTGTAAACCTGAATCCTGTGTTCTGTATATTTTCCCTGCCGGTACAGTTGTCTCTTTTTGATCGGAATATAATCACTCACACTGTACCCATCATACCAGTCTGATATTTCTGCATAATCCATTTCATATTTCTCACAAAGAGCTTTTACCTCCTCCACAGTAAAACCGGTATATGAAGCCAGACTCATGGGTTGAGTCATCGAATACTCGTCAAACATATTCAGGGCGGAATGCTTTCCGTATTTTTTGATCGGCAGAATTCCTGTCATATACGCAAGGGCAATATACTCCTTGTCTTTCATCCAGTCGCGAAGAAAATCCAGATACTTTTTCTGTCCTTCTTTATCTTCCTTATACTCACGGAAGATTGCATCCCATTCATCGATAACGATCACAAACTGCTTTTTCTTTTCTGAATACACATCCTGCAATGACTGGAGCAAATCACTCCTGTCAAAAAAATCAACTTCCGGATAAGCTCTGATCAGATCTCTGACGATCAGTTTTTGCAGTCTGTCAAAAGCAGCCTCTATTGTTCCTCCCTTCTTAAAGAAGTCAGTCATCACAACTCTTATCACATCATACTTGCAAAGATATCTGTCCCACTTTATATTGCCATCGTCAGCCTGGCTGATCTTACACTTTTCAAACAGTTTTCTGCTGTCAGCATCCTGACCATAATAAGCACAGATCATATCGGCAGCCATTGTCTTCCCGAATCGGCGAGGTCTGGACACACTGACATATCTCTGGCTCGTATTGATGACAGAGTTCAGATAAGCGAGCATTTCACTTTTATCGATGAATATTTCGGAATTGACTGCCATTTCATATGCCCTTGAGCCAGGATTCAAATAAGTTCCCATGATATAAAATTCCTTCTTTTCTGTAAAAGCAATTGGTATCCTGAAGCCGATACATCCCGGTCTGGGAATTTATGCCGCGAATGAATTGGTTCTTTGCCAATTCTCCCTCTTTTGTGAAAACGCTGTTTTTTACTTCTTCATTTGAAAGGAAAAGATACATACCGTCCGTAATCGACAAGTAAGCTGTATCGCTCGGAATTAGGGAATATGTTACGGAGAATGGTCATGTTTACACATAAAATTCCAGAATTTTGGTACTAACTAGTACCGGTAACCAAGATAATTGTTTGTTCCAGTATTCGATCCTTTACGTGTCAGCTCTGGTGTCATTGGTCTCAACCTTCGGCTTAGGTCCCGGTTTTTGTCGTGGACTTCCATCTTTATTATACGATCCGCGTTTGGTTCCTTTCGGAACACCGGGAGCCTTTCGTGGTGAACCATCTTTGTTAACAGGTGGCCTATGAGTTCCGACTTTGACACCTGGTTTACTCCCTGTCTTTGCACTCTTATTCTTCTTTATGACTTTCTTTACTTCTGTATCTGAAGGGTCTAACACTACAGCCTTTTTCTGGTTAGGTCCAGGCTTTCTATGACGTGGAATAGGTTTTCTGCCTGCAATTCGATTATTCTCATCCTTGGCAATCTCTTCCAGAAGCGCTGTAGTAGAATCCAAAGATTTGAGTATATATTCCTGCTTACCTATTAAGCCCTGCACAGGAACATAGCTATCTCCAAGCTTTGTCATGTAGATGCCACTCATCTCCTGAATTACCTCTGTGGTCGATTTGCTGAGTCTGCTTGCAGCATTTTGAACTTCAAATCTGACGCACGAGGCAATAAAACCAATGGTAAATCTTGATTGCACACTCTTTGAGACGTGAACACGCACTTTTCCATATCCTAATTGTGTCTTGAAGATCATGTAATCTGTTTCTGAGCAATTCCTGCATTGGTATAGCTTATGAACCTGCTGTGCTGGCATAGGTTCTGATGCAACAATGGAATAGAGTCCCTTTTCGTCCAGGATTTCCTGTAACTTTGATGTGACAATGACTACCTTATTATCCTTGGATATTTCAAGAACATCTTTGAACGAAGGAACAATTTCAGGTACATCACCTCTCGCAATTGCTTTCTCACAACGATTGATTTCGGCGTTTAGTTTCTTTAACAATGCCGTGATTCTGTCTCCACCGTTTTTGTAATCATAGAACAATGTCAAATGATCTTTATGATCATAATTGTCAAAGAGTTGAACCTGATCCTGCACCCCGAACAAATTCGTTCCCTTGATTAAATACTCCGCATTCAGCTTGATTTTGTTTCCAAAATCCTTGACAAGCTTCTTGTACCCGGCAGGCGTACCCTTAACCATTATCACATAAGCAAGCTTCTCTGACTTCAGAAATCGGAGCGCAGTAGCGTCACAATATCCACGGTCAAGAATCACTCCCTTAACATGAATGCCAATCTGGTTTAAGCAGGATAGAATGCGTCTCAATGCTTTCGCATCCACCAGTCCGCCGCGATAGACATCGAATGTTACAGGTTTTCCCTCTTCCGTAACAGCATATGTGAAGCTGACTATTTTTCTGTTACGCAGAGATTTGGCATGCCCTTTTTCAGCAAAAATCACACCTTCGCTTTCACAATCATCATTGGATCCGTCAATACAGAGCCATACGTTTTCAACACCGTCCTCCTTACATTGAAGCGTCCATTTTCTTTTGAAGTCCAATATCTGTGCGTAGGATATCTTATTATTGTATAGGTCAGAGTAATATGAATCACTCAGACAATCCCCGCTGAACAGCTGTTGGTCTTTCATCCTTGTCGGAAAGTGTTCCGTAACATTTGTTTGAAACAGCATGGAATACATCACGAAATCCATCATGGCGTTGCCAGTTTGGATGCCAAAGCATTCATCCATAATATCTTTGATTCCAATTTTACTGTTTACCGCATCTGCCAGAGCATACATGCCGATATACTTGAAACATGCAGCCACTTTCTCGCCAAACAACTCCTCCCACTTTTGAGGATAAACAATCTTGTATCCATCAGTCGGATTCATGCTCTTGGTATCATTGTCTGTCACATATCCAATGGTAATTCGCTTTGGACGAGCATACTTTAGCTTGGCATCGTAAGGTGCTTCCTTAACGAAAAGAACCCGGTTATTGTCTGCACGATTGATGGTGATCCCCTTTGTATTTGGAATAGGAACCACCTTGTCCCGATAGACCATAATTATTTAAAAACCTATCCTTTCAGTACCAACGAAGCTTAGTACTTTTTATACCAAGCTACATTATACAGCTTTTAAATAATTATTTCAAGCCCCATTTTCTCAAATATATAGAGAAATAAAGGAGTTTTCACGACTTTGACAGTTAAATCAAATGGGCTAATCACTGCAAGTTAGTACCGAATTTGAGGAAGATAATGTATAAAGGCATTCATATGCGTTTCCCTCCCGATCCTGTGATCTTTTTTCTGTTGCCTGTAGTTTATCGCTGAAGAATGCATCCTGTCAATGGATGCTGACCTTCTGAAACAAAATCCTGTCAGAACAGGTGATGAACAACAGAATTTTTCATTGTAACCAACTTC
>CACXHF010000147.1 GCA_902767305.1 uncultured Eubacteriales bacterium | reverse complement strand
ATTATGAAAAAGAAATTTTTTTTTTTTTTTTTTCTTCTCTCGTTTGCCCTAGTTCTTACTCTGTCAGGCCTTGCTCTTGCAGAGAGCCAGACGGAAAATCCCGAATGGGATTATCAGTATGTAATGTATCTTGGTACGAATGCCCAGGATACCAACAAGCCTGTATTCACGCAGGATGAGGCCATGGAACATGCAAAGGCGATCCTTCTGAAGCACTTTGGCGGTTATACTATTCAGGAAGCACATGGCGGCTGGGTCAGTGATGATGTTGCATACCAGGAGTATACACTGGTGATTTATCTCAGCGACACGACTCTGGAAAAAATTCATGCTGCAGCAGATGAATTGCTTACCGTCTTCAATCAGAGCACCGTTTTGATCCAGCAGAATCCTACAAGAACAGAATTCTATTCGGGAAACAAGTAAGTCTCATTCTCTGTCAATCTGAATGACAGATGGATAGTTCTGCCGGAGCAACCTGGAAAGCTCCATTTATATTACAAGCCCTCTTCATCCTTCGTTATGACAGACTCAAGACTGTAATAATGAAGGATGAAGAGGGCCTTTTGGTTTGGAAGTCAGGTGGAAAAACGGGATTTTACACGCTTCCAGAGGCCGGCAAAAAGGACGACAAGGACGATAAATGTCAGCGTCCAGGATACCGGATAGGAAAGAAGGAGAACGAACATGGTATGATGGGCCTGGAAAACAGTGGCAATCCACAGCAGACGGAAAACGCAGGCACCCATCAGGCTGACAATCATAGGAAGGGTTGAATATCCGATTCCTCTCAGAACACCGGTCATGACATCCATGATTCCGCACAATGCGTAGGGCAGAACAACAATTTTCATCCGCTCAACGCCCACCTCTATGACATTGGGATCAGAGGAGAAAAGAGAAAGAAGAGGCCTGCTGAAATAGGTGGAAAGCGGACCGAGGACGACCCCGAACACGGCTGCCCAGAAAAGACAGACCCGAAGAGAAGTAATAACGCGATCAGGTTTTCTGGCCCCCAGGTTCTGACCGGCAAAACTGGTGACAGACTGCTGGAACGTATTCATAGCCTGATAGACGAAGTTTCCAACATTGGCAGCCGCTGCATTACCGGCAATGACAATAGAACCGAAACTGTTGACGGATGACTGAATAACGACATTTGAGATAGAAAACATCATGCTCTGAATACCGGCCGGAAGACCGATGGTAATAATCCTGAACAGCAGATTACGGTGAATCCGCAGTTTGTGAAAATAAAGCCGGACCGGACCATCCATGTGAAGGAGCGAACGGGTGACAAGGACGGCCGAGATGGTCTGTGAGACGATGGTAGCCAGTGCGACGCCTGCAACACTCATACGGAAAACAATGACGAAAAAAAGATTCAGAATCACGTTAACAATGCCGGCGACAGTCAGAAAATACAGGGGTCTTTTCGTATCACCGATAGCCCGCAGAACAGCAGCCGCAAAATTGTAAAGCATGGTGACCGGCATTCCGACAAAAATGATGCGCGTATACAGAACGGCAAGTCCGATTACATCATCCGGTGTTCCCATGAGGGAAAGAAGCGGTCTGGCAGCAATGAAACCGATTACGGCAAGAGCGGCACCGCCGACGACGGAGAGAAGAATCGCCGTGTGTACCGTATCGGAAACTTCGTTGTTCAGATTTGCACCGGAGAAATTGGCGACAAGGACGTTGACACCGATGGATAGTCCGATGAACAGACTGATGATCATGTTATACAGAGAACCAACCGAGCCGACTGCGGCCAGTGCTTCATTCCCGGCAAACTGACCGACCACGATAGTGTCAGCTGCATTGAAGACAAGCTGGAGAAGACTGGAGAGCATCAGGGGGAGTGAGTAAAACAGCACGGTGGTCAGAAGCCGGCCTTCGGTCATGTTAATGACCTTGGTGCTTCTGCTTTTTTTCCTTAAAGGAAAAGATGCCATGAGACTTCACCTACTATTCATCTTGATTGTATGGGTATTCTATTTGAAACCTGTACCGCTGTCAAGGAACGGGAGAAAGGAAACATCCGGTAGGGAGCTGTGAACGAAGAACAGGTCATTCGGCCGTGCACAGGCGTTGTTCAAACGATAAAGGATTGTTTTCTCATCCAGTTTCAGATTATAACACAAATCCGATATGAAAAACGAGAGTTTTCTCCGGCAGGGTGTCTTCTGAGCAAAGTGAGCAGAAGAATACTACCGGTCACCATTCTTTTTGTTGACTTTTCCGACCAAAGTAGATACACTTATTCACGATTCTTTCACGAAGGAGAAACCGAATGACATATAAAATCTACACAGATGCCTCCGCTGATGTCAGTGAAGAACTGATGCACGATGTCCCGGCGGTTGAGATCATTCCCATGAATGTGGAACTGGATGGTGTTCCCTATCTATACGGACCAGGCGGCAATCTGGATAACAAAATGTTTTATGCGGCGCAGAGATCCGGTAAATTTGCCAGTACCTCTCAGATTAATCCGCTGACTTATAAGGAGTATTTCAGAAAATCACTCGAAAAAGGTGAGGATGTTCTCTATCTTGGACTGACACAGGGAATTTCAGGTTCGTTCATGTCGGCCAGTCTGGCCATTGAGGATCTGAGGGAAGAGTTCCCGGAACGCCAGATTCAGGCAGTTGAAACCTACTGCGCGGCAGTAGGACTGGGAATGCTTGTTCATGAGGCGGCAAGGATGCAGGCAGCCGGATACACCTTTGACGAACTGGCTGCCTGGGTAGAGAAGCACCGCCTGAACATCTGTCACTGGTTTACAGTGGACATGTTTGACCATCTCCGGCATGGCGGAAGAGTATCCGGAGCAGCGGCAGCAGTCGGTTCTCTGCTGAACATCAAGCCGCTGCTGCATATCGAGAATGACGGTACTCTGAAAGTGATGGAGAAACCCCGCGGACGCAAGCAGGCGATCCGGCATCAGATTGCACATATGAAAGAGGACTGGATTCCCGGGGAGATGGGAAATCTGGTGGTTATTGGTCATGGTGATGATCAGGAGGCACTGAATCAGTGCAGAGATGCTGTACTGGCAGAATTCCCTCAGGCGGATATCCGTCCGGCCTGTATCGGTGCGCTGATCGGCGCACATACCGGTCCCGGCATGCTGGCACTGATTTACTGGGGCAGAAAGAGATAATTGCTTGTCAATTTTCCGGTTTCATGTTACACTTGATGCGGTCTCAGACCGCATTTTTTTGTGCCTGCGCGTGTACGGCGCTGTGTACGGGAGGACAGTATGAATCATCCGATTACTTTTAAAATGATTGCAAGGGATGCAAAAACGCACGCGCGGCGTGGTGTCCTGACAACTCCGCACGGAGAGATACAGACTCCGATTTTCATGCCTGTTGGAACACAGGCAACGGTGAAGGCAATGACGCCAAGAGAACTTGAGGAAGTTGGCACGCAGATTATGCTTTCCAACACCTATCATCTGCATCTGCGGCCGGGGGAGAATCTGATCCGGGAAGCCGGCGGCCTGCATCGCTTCATGAGCTGGAATAAACCCATCCTGACCGATTCAGGCGGGTTTCAGGTATTTTCTCTGGCAAGTCTCCGGAAGATCCGGGAGGAGGGCGTCAGTTTCCGCAGTCATCTGGATGGATCTGCCATGTTTATGGGACCTGAGGAGAGCATGGCTGTTCAGGAGGCACTTGGCAGTGATATTGCTATGGCATTTGATGTCTGCACGGCCTATCCCTGTGACCATAAAACAGCCAGAGATGCGATGGAGCGTACACACAGATGGGCTTTGCGCTGTCAGAAAGCGCATACCAGAGAGGATCAGGCACTGTTCGGTATCGTGCAGGGTGCATTTTTTACCGATCTTCGCATTGAGAGTGCCAAAGCGCTGGCAGATATGGATTTCCCCGGATATGGAATCGGCGGCCTTTCTGTAGGTGAGCCCAAACCGATGATGTATGATCTGATGGATGAAATGATGCCGTATATGCCGGAGGAGAAACCACGCTACCTGATGGGGGTCGGAAGCCCGGACTGCCTGGTCGAGGGAGTCTATCGCGGCATAGACATGTTTGACTGTGTTCTGGCCACCCGGATTGCCCGAAACGGCACCTGTTTTACCGACAGCGGGCGTCTGGTCATCAGAAATGCAAAGTATGCACATGACTTCGGGCCGATTGAGGAAGGCTGTGACTGCTATGCCTGCCGGAATTTTTCCAGAGCCTATATTCGTCATCTGATGAAAGCAGGGGAAATCACGGGCGGCCGGCTGGCGACCATTCATAACCTTCGTTATCTGCTTCGCCTGATGGAACGCATCCGGAAGGCAATTGAAGAAAACCGGTATGAGGAGTTTCGCAAAGACTTCTTCTCAAAGTATGATATGTCCCGGAACTTCTGATTTTTACAGAGCCGGCCTATACACGTGCATCTGAAATACAGAACAGATTTGCAGCACTCTCTGCTTTCCGGAGAGTGCTTTTTCCTGTGGTGAAAAGGCTGCAGAAATACCTTTCTATAGGAAGCAGGAAAGCGTACAGAAAGAGGCAGGCACGAATAATTCCGAAAAACAGCGGCTCTTCTGAAAAGCACCGGAGGAACAGTTTCAGAAGAGCCGCTGATGCGCTGATTCAGCCTGTCCGGTTTCTGAGAAAATGGGCGAGTTCAGCTCATTCTGCCCGGAGACGATGCATCCGCCTGTAATAAGCGGCAATCAGCAGGAGAGACGCACTGCCCCAGGCCAGGATTTCCGCGTAGAATACACCGCTCATTCCAAACAGGTACGGGAGAATGAGTGCAGAAAAAATGCGGACAATGAGTTCCAGAATACCGGAGAGCATGGGGACAAAGGTATCGCCAAGACCCTGCAGGGCTGACCTGTAAAGGAACAGAAGGTACAGAAACGGCAGAGCGACTGCCATGATAAACAGAAAACGTGAGGCGTAAAGGAGAACCTGCTCGACCACGGACGGATCGTCATTAAGGAACAGCAACAAAATACGCTCGCCAAATACCAGCACAATGGTCATGATAATCACACAGGTGAGAATGATAATGTAAAAGGATTTCCGAAAACCGTCACGTACACGGGCCATGT
>CACXHF010000146.1 GCA_902767305.1 uncultured Eubacteriales bacterium | reverse complement strand
TGCTTTTGACGGCGACTACGAAGAGCTCCTGCGCATGACCGGAGATCATCGTCTGGTAAAGCTGGTTACCTCCGCAGAACCGCCTGTACTGGAAGGTCTGACACTGGTAAGCCGCAGCGGCGACCACTGTACCTACCGCTATGACGGAACAAAGATCCCTTCTCCGCGGCTGTTTACCCTCCTTGCCGGCATCCCCGGCATCCGGGATATCCAGATGGAACCGGAGAACATCGAAACCATTATCGCCGATCTCTATCGAAAATGGTCTTCGGAAAAGGTCGTCACTGAGTAGGGGAGAGAATTCTTTTCCGCTCCTTCACATGAATCCCGTGCGTTTTCTTTCACTTTCGAAGATACGGAAACTGCCGGACCTGACAGCAGCGCATAACCCCGTCAGGTCCGGCCTTTTCCCATCCGATTCAGTTCCACCAACCGACCGGGCACAGGAACCCTGATTGCGTGACCGGGGAATGCGTCCGCTGTGCGGTGACCATGCGCAGAGAGGACGAAAACAAAGGAACAGGACAGAAGGAAACGGACATATCTTTACAGATGTCTGTTGTGTTATAATCAATCTGGTAAAGGGCGTGGTTTTCTTTCCTGAGAGGGAACTGCGGAGAGAATTCCGGATAAGGATGAATGGTTCACAAGGCCCGTGAAGCGTCTGACGGATCACATGCAGGTGCGCGGACATTTTCCAAAGGATTCAGCAGAGGACCGGCATTCCCGGAAGCGGGGCATGTGAAGCCCCGTGCCTGCACTTCCCTGAAAGGGTGCATGGCAATGTCGTGGGCACCGGATGAAGCGGACAGTCAGACAGAAGAGTGAGACGGTCGAAGCGGGTGCTGAAGAGGAAGGGACCGTGTGCCCGCAAAGCGGGAGACGATCTCATCGGTTACAGTGCCGGATTCGACTCTGTCCCGGTGCGCCTGCGCAGCGGGGACAGTCACTGACACAGCGGAAAGCGGGATCCGACGCTCCCCGGACAGAATGCTCTGTCCCCGGAGGCACTCTCAGGACAATGCCAGTATGAATTGCAGAAACGAGGAGATGACGTTATGATCCGAAGACCTCATATGATCATTTTCAATCCAGATGAAATGCGGGCAGACAGCATGGGCCATCTTGGCAATCCGGCCGCAGCAACGCCGTTCCTGGATTCTTTTGCACAGCGTGAAGCGGTCTCATTCAGCCGGGCTTATTGTCAGAATCCTGTCTGTGTACCCAGCAGGTGCAGTTTCTTCACTGGCCTGTATCCGCATGTGAATGGTCACCGCACCATGACGCACCTGCTGCGGCCGGGTGAAAGCACCCTGTTCAGTGAACTGAAAAACGCCGGATACTATGTGTGGATGAATGACCGGAACGATCTCCTGGCCGGACAGATACCTGGATGGGCGGAAAGTCATGCCAGTGAAATCTATTATTCCGGGCGTGAAAAGAAAGGACCGGGACCGCTGAACCCGGATCTGCGCGGGAAACCTGGCAGCAAGTACTTTTACTCCCATATGCAGGGCAGGCTTGGCCTTGATGAGAATGGGATCAATCGAAATGGAGATGACGAAGCGGTGGACGCGGCCATCTGCCGCATCCGAAACCGGCCTGCTGATCAGCCGCTGTGCATTTTTCTGGGCCTGTCGTATCCTCATCCGCCCTATCAGATCGAAGAACCCTATTATTCTGCCATTGACCGGTCCAGACTGCCTCCCAGAATTAAGCCGGAGACATGCAGCGGAAAGAGCCGAATCCTGCAGGAAATCCGCCGCTACTCTGGCATGGAGGAATTCACGGAGGAAGACTGGCAGGAGCTGCGCGCTGTTTATCTGGGCATGGTCAGCAAGATTGATGACCAGTTCAGGCGGCTGGTGGAAGCCCTGAAGCAGGAGGGGATTTATGACGACTGCGCGATCTTCTTCCTGAGTGATCATGGAGATTTCACCGGGGACTATGGTCTGCCTGAAAAGGCACAGAACACTTTTGAGGACTGCCTGACACGTGTACCGCTGCTGATCAAACCGCCAGCCGGAACGCCGCTGGATCCTGGAATCAACAATGGACTGGTGGAGCTGGTGGATTTCTATGCCACTGCCATGGACATGGCGCATGTCCAGTCTACGCATACGCATTTTGGCCGAAGCCTGACCGGTGCGCTGGCTGACAGGGGCCTGCCTGTCAGGCCGTTTGTCTGCTGCGAAGGGGGACGGCTGCCGGGTGAAATCCACTGTGATGAATATCACGGCCCTGATGGACGGGAAGCATCCCCCTTGGATCTGTACTGGCCAAAGAAAAAAGCGCAGGCGGATGATGAAGCGCACAGCAAGGGAATCATGCTCCGGACGGATCGGTATAAATACGTCAGCCGGCTGCTGGGCAGTGATGAGCTGTATGATATGGAGACAGATCCGCAGGAGAAAACGAACCTGATCGACTCACCGGCCTGCAGGGATACGGTCATAGAGCTGAGATATCAGCTGATGAAATGGCTGCAGGCAACGGATGACATTGTACCCTTTGAGCCGGACCGCCGGTTTACGCCGCAGATGCTGCTGGCCAGGGCGCGGGCGGTTGCAGGAGAAGGACATGATGAGGAAATCATGGCCAGAATCGAAGCCGGGGCAGATATCGGTCCGCTGATGGCTTATTGTGATTCGCTCGCAAAAGGGCATGCTTTTGACAGGAGTCAGGATAATGGAACGAAAAAAGAATAGAACGCTTTGGACGCTGTTTACCAGCATGCTCTATATCAGTGCCTTCACTTTTGGAGGCGGATTCGTGATTGTCACTTTTATGAAGCGGAAATTTGTGGACGAGCTGCACTGGCTGAGTGAAAATGAAATGCTGGATATGACGGCGCTGGCGCAGTCCTCGCCCGGGCCGATTGCGGTCAATGCGGCTATCCTGGTGGGCTGGAAGACTGCAGGCTTTGCCGGGATGGCGGCCGCGGTGCTGGGCACTGTCCTGCCGCCGATGATCATCCTGTCCATCGTTTCCGTTTTCTACCAGCTCTTTGCGGAAAACCGCTATGTTGCACTGGTGCTCCGGGGAATGCAGAGCGGCGTTGCGGCTGTCATTCTCGATGCTTCTGTCAGCCTGGGGCTGAATGTGCTGAAGGACAGGCAGGGAGTTCATCTGGCAGTGATGCTGGCTGCCTTTGCTGCCACGTTCTTTTTCCGCATCAACGTGGTCTGGATCATCCTGTGTGCGGCCGCTGTGGGTGTTGTGATGGCCTGGGTTCAGCGGAAAGGAGGGGTGAAGGCGTGATCCTCTTTCAGCTGTTTCTCAGTTTTGTGCAGATCGGTCTGTTTTCCATCGGCGGCGGATATGCCGCCATCCCGCTGATTCAGAACCAGACGGTAGAGGTTCACCGCTGGCTGACACAGGCCCAGTTTATGGACCTGGCTACCATTGCGGAGATGACGCCCGGTCCCATTGCCATCAACGGCGCGACCTTTGTCGGGCTTCGCGTTGCGGGAATTCCCGGTGCTGTTGTGGCGACCTTTGGCTGCATTCTGCCTTCGCTGATCATTGTATCCCTGCTGTCGTGGGTTTACCGGAAATACCGGGAGCTGCCCCTGCTTCAGAGCGTGCTGAGCAGTCTCCGTCCTGCAGTAGTAGCCCTTATCGCTGCGGCGGGGATCAATATGCTGCTGCAGATCGCCTTCGGCGGCCGGGAGGTGCGGTCTGTCGATCAGGTGCAGTGGGCAGGCCTGCTGCTCTTTGCGGCAGCGTTTGCCGTGCTTCGCCGGCTTAAATGGAATCCAATCCTTGTCATGGCGGCGTGCGGTGCTGCAGGTTTGCTGCTTGGATTGCTCGGCCTGTTTTAGAGGAGCGTGAAAGGCATGGCAAGAGTGCAGAATCTCAGTCTGCTGATCAAACCGGCATCCGGGCTGTGCAATATGAAGTGCCGTTACTGTTTCTATACCGATGAAATGCAGCATCGCCGTCAGGGCAGTGCGGGCATGATGAGCATGGAGACAGCCTGCCGACTGATTGACGAGGCCTATGCGGCGGTGAGACGGGGAGGAAATGTCTCTTTCGCATTTCAGGGCGGTGAGCCCACGCTGGCGGGCCTGGATTTTTATCAGGCATTTGTGGACAATGCGCGGAAACGCAATGAGAAAGGCCTGCATCTTTTCTGGTCTCTGCAGACAAATGGACTGCTGATCGATCCGTCCTGGGCAGAGTTCCTGCGGGCAAATAATTTCCTGGCAGGCGTATCCGTGGACGGGGACGCGATGCAGCATGATCTGTTCCGCGTGGATGACTCTGGCTGCGGAACATATGACAGGGCTGCTGCTGCGGTAAATCTCCTGCAGAAAAACGGCGTTCCGGTCAATCTGCTGTGTGTTGTGGCGGGGAAAAACGCGGGGCAGCCGAAAAGAACCTATCGTGCCCTGAAGAATCTGCAGTGCGGTTTTATTCAGCTGATTCCGTGTCTGCATTCCCTGCCGCCATCCGGTTCATCTGCTGCCGCCTGGTCTCTGCCGCCAACGCTCTATGGTTCCTTTCTGTGCAGTTTTTTTGACTTGTGGTATCGGGACTGGCAGAACGGACAATATCTTTCCATTCGACTGTTTGAGGACTGGATGCGCATGATACTGGGCTTTCCGCCGGATACCTGCGCAGCCTGCGGCGCGTGCGGCGGCTATCTGGTGGTCGAAGCGGACGGAACGATTTATCCCTGTGATTTTTATGCACTGGATGAATGGCGCCTGGGCACGCTTGAGGAGGGAATTATCCCGGCTCTGAAAACAGCGCGCATGAGTGAATTCCAGCGAAGGTCTGCCGCCAAGCCTGCTGCCTGCCGAACCTGCCGTTATTGGTATCTTTGCAGAGGCGGATGTCCGCGGAACTGGGTCACTGGTGAACAGGGCAGTGAGAATCAGCTGTGCGCTGCTTACCGCATGTTTTTCGATTATGCGGAAAAGAGACTGCGGCTCATGGCATTTGAAGCAGTCCGTCAGAACCCGGACAAAGGGTGAACAGGACCCGGCAATGGCTTTTCACCGGGAGGATCCGGATGTATTCGAAGCGAATCACAGAGGACGGGGACTGTTCTGCCGCTCACGAAAGTGCACAATGTTCCGGCAGCGGCCATTGCCGGCAGAGGGGCTTCGGTCTGTGGGGACCGGAGCTCTTTGGTTGTCTGAACGGACACCCTGGAATGTGCCAAAGGACGAAACAGTTCTGCAGATGCCGGGGAAAAGGGGCGGAAATGACCAGACCCGGATTGACAGGTGACCTTTCGTTCACTATAATGAGCAAACAAGCGGCTGCTTCGTTTTATTCGGAAGTTCGTGCGGCAAAAGACACGAAGGAGGGAATCCCGACGACAGTGCGGGAGACGTTTCCCTCATGGAAACAGAAAGGGATCAATATCCGGGAGCAGTCAGCCCTTGTGCAGAGCACCGGTATTCAGGGCATCCGGACTGGAAGCCATCCGGGAGATCCTGCCCGACAGAGTGAGCGCCTGTCAGGACAGGTGCTTCGGTTTTTCAGAACCTCTTTCCTCGATACCGGACGTCTCGATGGCCTGAGAGAAAGAAAACGGGCATGAGGTGACAGAGGTTCCGGATCAGCGGAATACCTCTTGAAGGACGGATAAAAGGTGACCATTGACAAAGGAATGAAGCTGCCGTGACAATGGGCATCTGTTTTTGAAAGGATGTATGCAGTATGGAAGGAAAGATGATTTCTGCAGCGATGATCGCCCCCTGTGGTCTTAATTGCAGCCTTTGCAAGCGGGCGCTGGCTGAGACAAATCCATGCCCGGGATGCAGCGGACCGGATGAAAACAAACCCGAATTCTGCGCAAAGATATGCGGGATCATTCGCTGCCGGAAACGGATTGACAACGGGTATGAATACTGCGATGAATGCCCGGACTATCCATGCGAAGATGTAATGGAAAAAGAAGCCCGATACACATCACAGTATCCGCTGTACGAATCCCCCGGAAAGAATCTGCGCGACATTCGTGAACTTGGGATGGAACAGTTCCTGAAAAACGAACGGGATCATTGGACATGCGGAGAATGCGGCCATATTATCTGTGTCCATACCGGAATCTGCAGCGGATGCGGAGAAAAGTATGGTGAACAGAAATGATCATTGGATTTGCCGTATGGAGCATTGTTTTCCTCCTCCTTCTGGGAATCGGAATCCGGGCCTGGATGTCAGATAAAGCAGTGGGATTTTATACCGGGACAAATCCTCCTGAGGTCACGGACGTGCGCAGATATAACCGCGCAGTGGCCGTCCTGTGGTTTGTTTATGCGGTCCTGTTTGAACTGACAGGCCTTCCGCTCCTTTTCCTCAAGAAGAATTCACCGGGGTTCCTGTGGCCTGCGGCAATTGTACCGGTCATCACGATTGCGCTTCTGATCACCTATAACCGGATACTCTGCAGATATGAGCAGAAACCCGGAAGGGAACGATAATGAGGAACCGGATCTGTGTCAGACGTGCAGCGAAGGAAGAGAACGGGCAGCCTGCTCTGCTGAAAACGGGAACAGGGCCTGTTCCGGAAAGTGGATGCCCATGAACGCAGGCCGGAGAGATAAAACAGATGGAAAGGGAACGGAGACGGTTCACACGGACCTGGACAGGAACGCCTGTGAAGAGAGAGCGGAGCATGCGGATCGGCGGAGTTCCGGAAGAGCGGGATTTCGAACTGGGGTGATTTTCTTTGCCTGCCGGGATCCGAAGATTTTGAACGCACCGATGACTCCGGAAGGACAGAACATGCGGTGAAAACAGGAGGACTGGAATGATGAACAGACCCATTACGACGTTGTTTATGCTGATGTCCGTGGACGGAAAGATCAGCACCGGCGCGACGGACGAACTGGATGTGGACCGGGATTTTCCGCACATTGCCGGGCTGAAGGAAGGTTTGCATCAGTACTATGAAATCGAGCAGACGACCGATCTGTGGTCTTTCAACACAGGACGCGTGCAGGCAAAGATGGGCGTCAACACGGCGGAAATGCCTGCCAAAACCCCGGTCTCCTTTGTTCTGCTGGATAATCACCACCTGAATGAACATGGCGTCCGGTACTTCTGCGCCAGGTCAAAGCAGTTTGTCCTGATTACAACCAACAGGGATCATCCGGCTTTCGGTGTCAGCGCGGAAAACCTGAAGATCATCTTTCAGGAAAAGCTGTCACTGGCGGATGCGTTATCGGTTTTGAAAGAACGATTCGGCTGTGAGCGGCTGACCATTCAGTCCGGCGGTACGGTGAACGGACTTTTCCTGCGCGAAAAGCTGTTCGATTATGTGGATGTAGTTGTCGCACCCGTGCTGATCGGCGGAAAAGACACGGCCACACTGATCGACGGGCGTTCTTTGCAGGGAAGTGACGAACTGGCCCGGCTGGGCGTGCTGCGCCTGATGGAAGCCGTTCCATTGCAGGATTCCTACCTGCGGCTGCGCTATCAGGTGATTGGCTGAGGGATGTTTTCCGGAAAGGAACACGATATGAACAGGAACTGGTCTGAGATGAACAGGGAAATGCAGGCCCTGATCGCGAAGGAATCCACATTTCAAGAGGGCGTGGAAAAACTGCTGGCTTTGAGAGGCAGTCTGTTTGAGCAGATCACGCAAATTGTAACCACTTTTCCGGAGGAGGCATTTTGCCAGATGCCCTTTGCCGGGGCGGATGGATATCACAGCAAAACGCTGGCCTATTCCATCTGGCACATTTTCCGCATCGAGGACATTGTGGCGCACGAGATGATTGCGGGGGACCAGCAGGTGCTGTTCAGTCAGGGGTTTCAGGATGCGGTCCAATCTTCCCGCATCACCACGGGCAATGAGCTTATTGGCATTGAAATCGTGGATTTCTCCAGACAGCTGAACGTCAAAGAGCTGTATCGGTATGCCCGGGAGGTGAGGCAGTCCACTGATCAGATTCTGAAACACCTGGAATATGCTGATCTGAAACGAAAATTCGGGGATGAGATGATCGAAAAGCTGCGGAATACCCACTGCATCAGTGAGGCGGAAAGCGCGGGCTGGCTGATCGAATACTGGTGCGGGAAGGATGTGCTGGGACTCATTCGCATGCCGTTCAGCCGGCACTGGATCATGCACATTGAGGCGATGCGGCGAATCAAAAACAGGCTGTGCAAACTGGCACGAAAAGGTGTGGATCCTGTCGCTTACTGCGGGTTATCCTGCAATCATTGCTTCCTGGCTGCGTGGTGCGGATCCTGCAGGACAGCATATAATACCTGTTCTTTCGCCACGGTTTCGCCGGATGGAAAATGCCCGAATGCAGTCTGCTGCCAGGAAAAGGGCATCGAAGGCTGTTATGCGTGCGATCTGCTGGAAGTCTGTGAAAAGGGCTTCTATGTTCCCTCCAACGACAGGGCCAATGCAGCAAAAGCCCAGGCCCTGTACATTCGGAAACATGGCAGGCAGGCATTTCTGAAGGTGCACGACCGGCTCCATGAAAAATATGATTTTGCCAGGACACAGGAGATTCTGGGACAGGATTATCAGGAAGGATTACGGATTCTGGAAGAGAACTGATTCAGAATGAGGCAGGAAACGATTCCGGAATGATTCCGGAATCACGCGATCAGCAATGCGGCGTGTATCGCCGGACAAATGGGGAACCGCTGCCGGAAGCGGATGACAGAGAATGGAAGCTGACCTGTGTGTTTTTTGTCAACCGTACGAAATATACAGCGATTCCAAGGGAATCTCTGAGAGCGGCAGATGCGAGGATGCCGTATAGAGATCCGGAATTCTGTCAGGAGAATACACTGACAGATGCAATGGAAGCGGTGTTTTGCCTGGTTTCAGGGATATGAGGAAATCCATCCGAACGGACAGCAGGTATACGAATGCGTATTCCATGGCCGTTCAGCAGAATCGTACAAATATCGGATTTATGGAGGTATTGCATGGAATTCAGAAAAATATTCGATACGATTCCAGAACAATTTGATCAGTTCAGGCCGAGATACAGTCGGGAATTATTTGAATACCTGATTCATTATGCGAAGATCGGCCCTCAAAAAAGCGTTCTGGAGATCGGACCGGGTACCGGGCAGGCTACTGATCCGATTCTGCAGACAGGATGCGATTATCACGCCATAGAGCTCGGGGAACATCTCTGTGCAAAAATGAGGGAAAAGTATGACCGGTTCCCTAACTTCCAAATCGTGAATGATGATTTCATTACGCATGATTTCAAACTGCAGCGGTTTGATCTGGTTTATTCTGCCGCAGCCATTCAGTGGATTCCGGAAGAAATCGCTTTCGCAAAGACTTTTGAACTGCTGAAACCTGGCGGGGTTCTGGCCATGATGCTGACAAGATCAGATTACAAAACTCCAAACAGGGAACTCTATGAGAAAATCCAGGAACTGTATGATCAGTATTTTAAACCGGAGTTTCCCTATACACATGGCAGCTTCAGATATGAAAACGCACAAAACTATGGCTTTACAGATTTTGAGAAGCGTGATTTTTCCGGGAAACGTGTCATGAACCCGGATGAATACGTTTCTTTCTGCGGTACTCACTGTGATCATATCGTGATACCGGAGCCATATAAAACAACTTTCTTTGAAGGACTTCGGAAGGCGGTCGCGGAAAATGGAGGCAAGGTAATATTTAACGATACCTATGTCCTGTATCTGACCCGCAAACCGCGGGAACAATTATGCTGACCAGTCCCTGGCAGATGGGGCGCATATTGCGAGGGAAACTGCCTTTTTCCAGCGCAAATGCCGGGCAGGGTTTCTGCCATAAAGGTTCATCTCGATTTGATTGCAGAAGGGAAATGGCAGAATGCCGGGGAAGCGCACCGGCCAGACAACCTGCTCATTTATCGTGCCGAAATGCAAATATCGCTGCATGCGTGGTATAAAAAGAAGACGATGAAGGGTTGAGAGGATATGAAAGATTCACCAGCAATCCGCCACGCATGGTTTGAGATTACACTGTTGACCTGCGGACCTCGCAAGATCGACGTTATCAAGCCCGTGCGCGTGTACAGACGTCTGGGGCTCAAGGAAGCAATATAACTGGCAGACATCCTGCTGCAGGCGGCTGTGTACATCGATGACCGTGAGAGGGCAGAACGCTGCAAGGCAGAGTTAGAAGCGCCGGGAGCGCAAGTTACGATGGAGCAGTATTTATCCGTCATGACTGGGCCGGGTGATGATGACGGGGAATGCGCATGCGCTCTCCGGAACCGTCTGCCGGGGCGCTGGTCTGAGCCGCACCGGGCTTCCCGGCGATGATGAGGGTGCATATGGCTGGAACTGTCTTTTTTGCGGGATATTATTGGACTGGCAAGGTGTATAATGGATTGCCGGCAAACCGGAAATGGTGCGGAGGCACAAACATGATATGAAGAGCAGCAGGAAGATGACAGAATAATAACCCACATTCGTGACATACTCTGCGGGCGTATGGTTCATCCCTGACATGCTTGCTGCCCTGAGGATCGGTCTTCAGGCGGATCACGGGTCAATCAGGCGGACAAAAATGAGAGGAGATGCATTTGGATGAAAAAGCTTATTCCTGTTCTGTTGGTGGCTGCACTGCTATGCGCGGCGTGCTGTTCGATTGCCGAAGAAAGAACACAGCCTGAAATTCTGGCTGTCTTTTCCGCCCCGGAAGCGCAGATCATCACGGGTGATGACCAGACCAAAGAACTGGCCGATACCGTGATCTTTCTCTACCGGGATCACTCTTATATCCAGTACGTGGATCATGAGAACTGGTATGAGATTTACACCCAAGGAACCTTTGACGTCAATTTTGACTGGACAGAGCCGGGCTGGCAGGAAAAGAAACCTCATATCCTGACGATTCATGCCGAACAAATCCATACGGCGCGTCATCAGACGGAAGCAGCCGATCTGACCTGTGACGTAAATCTGGATCGGGCGGCAGAGTACTGCCTGTATCCGGATCATGACCGAACCGATCTGGA
>CACXHF010000145.1 GCA_902767305.1 uncultured Eubacteriales bacterium | reverse complement strand
TGGCCAGAATTGACAGAATGTTGCATAAACTGAAGGGTTTGAACAATACAGCCCTGAGAGAATCTCTCTTTTCCCGGTTTCTCAATGTCCTCACTATTTTTTCTGCAAACAATCCCCCGCACAGCAGCACCATTCCTACCAAAGGCAGAGGTGAATACGGAAGAACGAGAAGTCCGATCATTGCATACACATCCAGACGATCCGGCATACTGAGAAGCAGCGCTGTCGCAAGCCATGTCGGGACCGCCTGGTTAAAAACCCAGAACAAACAGGTTGTATGGCTTGAATATTGCCACGTCTGCGCCCACCATTCGATCTGGTCCGTCCAGTCGCGCAGGAAAAAACAGGCCAGTCCGTCCATCCCGGAAAACAAAACAAACAACAGCAGAAAGCATCCCGCCCTGACTGCCGTCTGTACATTCAGAAGTGAAAGAAACAGCAGAAACAGCAGAAACAGAAACCAGACCGTTTCCACAAACAGCGCATAATTGGCCGCCTGCCAGAGGATCTCCGTTCCGCCGATCGCCGCACAGAATTTTCCTGCCAGAGCAGGAACGATCCAGAATCCGATATAATACGTCAGCGCATAGGAGGTTCCACTGAAACGAACCGGCCATTCATGCTCGAGAAGATCATGAAAAATTGCATTCCGGCCATAGAAATCATCATTCTGATAGAAAAAGCCTCCTATCCCGGATAAAAAAGTCCAGAGCAGCGCACAGAGAAAACACACCACAAGCGTCATTCCGGAAACCATCCACGTCTCCTGCTGTTTTTCAAAAACACTCTCCGGCTCCGTCTTCCCGGAATGGCTGTAATACAGACAGAATGCAGTGATAAATGCGAGAGAACACGGTACCGAAACAGAGACTCGTACCCATGTCAGTAAAAACAGAATTCCCGGTATCAGAAGCGTTATCAGTGAGATATCATACAGCCTGCGTCTTGAAATGCAGATCATTCTCTTTTCCCCTATTCGTTTTGCACAGAGGTGTTTCACTGCAGCAAATTTTCGTTTGTGTAAAGACAGGCCATCCGCGTTTCCCGTGGATGGCCTGTCTCTTTATCTGTCAGCCAGACTCAGTTTTCCATATGCCTCTTCAGAGCTGCTTTCCTTCAATACCGTTACCAGTTCAATCAGTGTCATACTGATTCCAGCCACATAGAACAGCACTGCCAGCTGAGGCGGCAGAACCTCGTTGCCTGCCATTCCCGCTGTATACAGGAAATAAGACGACATGCCGAAAAGAATCGGGAGGGCAAAACGCCGCTTCGGATTCCACATACAGACCGCCAGAGCCATTACATCTGCACCAAACGAATACCGCTCATGCATTTTGGGAAGCAGAAGAGGAACGACAGAAAGGAACAGAAGTGCGGACAGCAGAATCGATTCCGTATTCAGCCGCCGGCAGTTAAGGCAGAGCAACAGACTGATCCCGAAGACCGCCCCGAAAGTAAGAAGCAGCGCCATCTGCGAAAACATCTCATAGAATACTCCCGCATCCGGCTGCTTCGGCTGAAGAAACAGTTCATAAATGCTGGGACCGTTAACCGTAATAAAATTATACTGTCCGGCCTGCTGCAGAAATACCGTCAGGACATGATGAAGAGACTTGCCGGCCAGCAATGCCGGGATCATCATCACCATGTAGCCGGCCGGGAGCAGGAATACCCAGCGAAGCTTGATATCTCTGTGCAGCCAGAGCGGCAGCAGTGCAGGCAGGAAAAAGACTGTCTGTAATTTAAAGGAAAGTGCAACTCCAAACAGGAGAAAAGACCCGATGCTTTTCTGCCGTAACGCCAGATAAAGTGCCATCATGCAAATTGAAGTATAAATGATATCACACTGCCCCCAGTAGGCTCCGTTAAAGACTACCGTCGGAAGCAGCAGCGTAACCAGATAGGTTCCGATCCGGAAAACCGGGCTTTCCCGTCTGAGACCAACTATCTTCATGATTGCACAGGCCAGGAGTGCATCAAATGCAACCGAGATTGCCTTGATCAGATACAGCCAGGGAAATACCGTAAGCCGGGAAATTAACGCAAGAAAATACAGATAAGGAGGCGAATAGTCTGATCCGATATATGTTCCAATTGCATTCCACAGTGGAAGCTGTGTATATTCATAGATCCATCCGCTCAGAAAAATTTCATAATCATTGCTCTGATAGTCAAGCAGCGAAATCTTTCCGAGAATGATCATTCCCGTCATCAGCAGAGCCAGGATGACATTAAAAACTGACAGCCGCTTCAGTTCCCTGATCTGAAGCAAAACCGTAACGGCAAACACACATGTAAATGAAATCGCAGAAATCAGAATAAACTCCGCCTGACGAAAACTGGTCAGGTCATCGATCATCGCATAACGCTGAATCCGGGCAATGCAGAAAAAGATTCCAGTTGAGAGCACTGCAAGAAAAACCAGCATCCGCCATCCGATATTTTTTCTCACCGTCTCTCGAATTTGGTCGTCCAGATATTCGATTTTCACATCTGTTCCCTCTCTTTAATAATCAGTACAGACAGTCCTCCTGAAAGAGTGTTCTGCTGTTCATGTTAAATTCATTGGTTATCAGTGATTATGTTTCATCCTCCGTTAATTGTCAAGAAGTATTTCATTTCTTTCCGGCAAAACACTCCCACAAATGCTTTTTCAGGATTGACAGTTTAATTCGATCCCTCTACAATTCAGACAATCCTCCGGCATGCCGGACTGTTCAGACTCATTTCATTCAGGAGTTTTTTCAATGAAAAAGACATCAGCCCGCTTGGTAAAGCTGCTTCCATGGTTTCTGCTCGGATTTTCCCTGATTTTTTCCCTTATTGTTTATGCCCGATACGGCCTGTATTCACTTGATGCGGATCAGTCGTCGGAGTTTGTACTGGCAGCCCATCTGAATCAGAAAAAGGCCCTCCTCAGTACGGAATGGTTTTACTCGACAGAACTGCGTACAGTCAGTCCTGTTCCCATCTATCAGCTGGGCCTTGCGCTGTTTTCTTCCTGGCATGCCGCCCGTCTCTTCTCCATTCTGGTAATCGCTGTCGCAATAACCGCTTCATTTCTGTTTGCCGCCCATCAGGCAGGATGCCGTGAGGAAGCTGTTTACTGTGCCGCCTGCTTTATCCTGCCGTATTCCAAAGTTCATTCCTTTCTCTTTTCATGGGGCGGTTTTTACAGTATGTATCTGATCTTTGGCTGCCTCGCATTTGGAATCATCCTGTCTCTCAGACAACCGGCATACAGGCTTCCAAAGTTTATTCTCCTGATCCTTCTCGGTATCTGGTTTGGAACCGCTGGAATCCGGGTATTCATGATTTTCAGCATTCCTTTTGTCTGTGCCGCTTTTCTCACCCCGGCACAGGCCGCTCCTGCTCCGTTATTTGAAAACTCCAGGACATTCTGGCTGCCGGCTGCCTCAGTCCTCTTCCTTATCTCCAACC
>CACXHF010000144.1 GCA_902767305.1 uncultured Eubacteriales bacterium | reverse complement strand
TCGGAGAAATACAAACTTCTCCGCCCATTTGTACTATTTTTCCATCCCCAATATATATGCACCAATGGCATTCCTGCTTTCCTGACGGTTTTTCAAACTGACTTGATGTACCAGGGCAAGCTTCGTCAAGCGTTTCATCTTCTTCTCTCTCAATAGCGGCAAGCGTTGTCAACTCGTCCAGCATATGCGGGAACCAGTTCGGGTCAGTCCATACCAGAACATCCCCGGGGATCAGTTCCGGAAGAGCGTCATATCCGGACACGCCCCACACATAGTAATCGCTCTGAGCCATGGATGGTTCCATTGCACAATACGTAGTTATCACATCCCCCAATGTCATTTCTGGAGGAGGCGCATATGTGTATTCCATTGTACAAGCACCAGTTTTACTGTCGTATGTACCGCTTTTCATATGGGCATCTATGCACCTGGATCCAGCAGGCAACGCGGAATCACCTACATTAGTGTTTGGGTAGCCTTTCCATGAACCGTTTGTAAGTGTACACCATGCGCCAGAATCATTGTGACCATGCTTTGTTCCAGTTAAAGAGAACTTAATCTTCGGCGGGTGCATTTTTTCCCATATTTCTTCGCAAGAAATACGTCTCTCAAAATCGACTCTTCTTATCAGATGAGAATAATCCAGTTTGTTTTTTGCATCCGGAAATCCGTGTAGACCATCAAATTGGAAGCAAGAACTGATGAAGTGATAGCAACTTTTCAGCTTGTTCCACGCATTAACTCCTTTATACTCACCCGTTCCGACTCCATCCGTTGCGATATAACCGGCTTTATTATCCGGGCCGAGCGTCCTTGGGAGCTGAGGCCATTGTATAATATCTGCCGGGATATAATATCCATCGCCAAAGGCACGTCTTGCCTCAAGCAGAATTTTTTGTTTAATAGAGTTATGTCTTACGAGCTGTATATTTTTTACTGCTTTTTCTTCATCCGTAAGGTAGCTTTCTTCATAAGCCTTTTTTTCAAGCTCATCGAAATATTGCTGATAATCTGTTCTTGCTGTCACACGGCCATTGAACGGTTCATTAGCCAGGCATAGTGTGGTTGCGGATTTTGTTTTTGTGGTTAAAGTATTGAACACAGGCATTTTGCATTTGGCTGTTACAGAGATTGTTACGATCTGATCCATAAAAGCAGGACCATCATAATCAACATAGTGATAACCAAGCTGCTCCTGTGTTAATTGAAAATCTTCGATCCCTTCATATTGAGGTTTTGATATGTCGGCAGAGTGGGGTTTACCTTCACCATCGGTATAACTTTTTGACGAAACCATATTTGCGGTAGAGAACATATTAAGCAGACGATTGTCCCAGACAGGAGTTTTAACGCCGCGATGTTCTCCATTTATACCTTCGCCTTTCCCCCATACCCTCGTTGCACGGGTCTGCAGGAAAGCAAGCTCGTCTGAATCAAGATAATCTCCGCTGTACTCTCCGACACTTGTCGGGCCATCAACACTAAAGGAAACAAGCTCTACACCGTTGTTGTATTCCGCATTTGCCTTATATAGCTTTTCTGCCATTATATTCAGGGCATCCTGATAAACGTCCATGTCATTTTGGGCAAACGCGCAAGAGCCATCGACAATTATATCTGCGATGACTTGCGCCTGTATTTCGGAGTTCAACTGCCCGAAGAACACACAGGTATAAATAACCAGCGTGATTGTCATGATTGAAATCAAAACAGTCATGAGCTCACTGCCCATGCCGTTTGAAAACCATCCGCGCTTTTTCTTTCCTTTCATAGCATATCACTCTCTACTTATGTATCAATGGACTTCGTCAGTCCATTTGGAGTGTTCGATCATCATGGCGACTTTTCTGGCATGAACGCCAGACTGTATCCCCAAAACAGGTTTCAGGTCTTTTTCTGCTGTAACCATTAAGACATTCCCCTTGATCCATGCAATTTCTTTCGGATCTATCGAGACATCAATCCCGTCTCCTGCGAAATGAGCGTCTCTCCATGCCTGGGCGTTTGCCTCCGCACTTTCGTAGTCATATGATATGACTGCCTCACGGCCGCACGAGTAAGCTGCATAGATAAGCTCCTGTTCACACATGGCAATCTGGAAAATGTTAACGATGAACATAATGATAGCCATAATAAAGGGGAGCACGATTGCGGCACCCAAAAATTCGCCCGCGCCAGACCTGAAGAACTTTCTGAGTTTTTCCATCTGTTTATCCCCTTTATTTTTTCTTCAGAGCCGGTTCATTTTCAACCATCATAGTCAGTGTACAAGTGTTTTCTTTTGCAATGATTGTGTTTGCAAACGGAACCAGTTCCGGGACAGGCTGACTTACTTCAATCGTAAACAAGTACCCTATTTCCCATTCTTTCGGGACGGTCATTTCCATCTTGCAATCATCATGCGGGTACATGGCTTTAATGATTGCCGCGGCTCTTGATTCACCCAAACTTGGAGTTTGTGAAATCGCAGCAGCGCGGCCGGCACAGTAGGTTGCAACGGTCAGTTGCTCTTTCCTGATGGTCAGGGAAGAAAACACAACGATCCCGATCATCAGGAAAAAGAGCAGGAAAATAGAAATAGCGAAACCAAGGATTTCGCCAT
>CACXHF010000143.1 GCA_902767305.1 uncultured Eubacteriales bacterium | reverse complement strand
CGGAAATGGCGGAATTGGCAGACGCGCTAGATTCAGGTTCTAGTGAAAGCAATTTCATGCAGGTTCAAGTCCTGTTTTCCGCACTTCTGAGAGGTTTCTGATGAAACCTCTTTTTATTTTTCTGTATGCTTTACAGACACGATGTGAATAGGTATAATGACACTGTAGCATTATGAACTTTCTGTATATGGGTATTCGAAAGAGATGCTTTATACCAGGAACAGTGTCTCCGAATTCCTATGAGAAATCCTTCTGATGATGTATGATTCTGAAAATCATTTTCAAAATCACACATCGGGAAATATACCCGTCTATGGAAATACAGCTGAGGAACCAGATAATGGAAGATTGGATTATCATAGTCGACGAGGATACTATAAGCCTTAAACTGGCCGGTAGTTTTCTCAGTAATGCCGGAAAGCGTGTAACAGTTCTGAACTCTGGCAATGAGCTTCTTGATTACGTCAAGACATATGGCTATCCGGACCTGATTCTGCTGAATGTAAACCTGTCTGAGATGGACGGACTAGAAACGTTCCGGAGACTGAAAGAACAGATGCCCAGCGACAAGGAGATTCCCGTTATTTTTCTCTCCTGGGATGAATCTGATGGGGCTGAAATCAAAGGGCTTAAATCTGGTGCCATGGACTTTATCAGGAAGCCTTTTTCTCCGGATGTATTGCTGAATCGTGTCCAGAAAACGCTGGACATTCAACACCGAATTTCTCAATACGAACACGATGCGGAAATAGATAAAATGACCGGTATTCTGAACAGAGCAACAGCTGAGGCTGCGATAAAAAGGCTCTGCCTCAGAAAAAAAGGATTTCTGGGAATCATCGATCTCGATTCGTTCAAAGCGGTTAATGATATCTATGGGCATGATACCGGAGATCAGATTCTTATTCTGTTTGCAGGACTTCTGAAACAACACTGCCGGCAGGAAGATGTCTGCGGACGCATTGGCGGAGATGAATTTATTTACTTTGGCAGAAACATGACAGAGAAGAACGATCTCGATCAGTTCGTTCATTCTCTGAGCGAGGAGTTCCATAATGGCGCGATGGAAATCATCGGTGGTCAGATTCCTATCCCGCTTGGCGTATCCGTCGGAGCAGTTGCTGTTCCAGAATTCGGAACAGATTATGCGGATCTGTTCCATATGGCGGATCAGGCACTGTACTTTGTCAAACAGAACGGAAAGCATGGATACAGGCTGTATTCAAACGAGCTTGATATTCTTTCAGACAAACAAGTCAATCTTAAGACAGTCACGACAATTCTTGAAGAGAAAGACAAGTCACCAAATGCCCTGTGGATGGACAAGGAAGTCTTTGGAAGCATCTATCGATATATGATCCGTTATATGGACCGTTATCACAACATCGCCTATCAGGTTCTCTTTAATATCACTTTTCTTGAACAGGTCTCCTCCGTTGAACATACAGATACGATGATGCAGTTCCGGAATATGCTGCAGTTATCTCTGCGAAACAGTGATGTCATGATGGAATGCGGCGACAGCCAGCTGTTTCTACTCCTACCTGAAATTCGGGAATATGACATCGAACGAGTTGTTTCCCGGCTGGTCCAGAAATGGAATACACAGAAGCGATCAAAGAAAACTCTTGTCTCATATGAATACAGTGAAGTAAAGCTGAAAAGCCAAGAGCAGGTTGATACTCATCCAGAGGCCTTACCAAACTGGATAGTGCTTGCAGATGCCAACAAGGAAGAAGCAATATTAATCTGCAAAGCTCTGGAGCGGCAGAATATACACGTTACTGTGTTTCACTCAGGGAAGGAGCTTCTGGATGCAATAAAGGAAAAGACCCCAGAACTGATTCTGCTGGATGTCGATATGCCGGAAATGAATGGATTTGCCGTGCTGAATCATCTCCGCAGGAAAGACGGAAAACAGCTTCCTGTGGTTTTCATTATAGGTGAAAACGACTTTATAACAGAGATTCGCTGTCTCGAGGTTGGTGCAACAGACTGTATAAGGAAAGCTGCGCCGGAAATTCTTGCACTCCGAGTTCGGCGTATTCTGGAAGTTCTCCATCTTCAGAGAAATCTGGAAGACGCAGTACAGAGAAAGACAAGAGACAATGAGAGACTTTCACTCAAGGTTCTTTACACACTCGCAAAAATCGTAGATGGGAAGGACCGTTCTACCGATGGTCATTCGCCCAGAGTTGCTGAATACGCGAGAGAAATTGCACGAAGAGCCGGATACAATCTCGGAAAACAGGATGATATTTATATGTTCGGTCTCCTGCATGACATTGGTAAAATCAATATACCGAATGAAATTTTCAATAAGCCCGGGAAGCTGACAGAAGAAGAGTATGAGATTATTAAAGCCCACACGATATTTGGTGCAGATATTCTGAGTGAAATAGATGGAGTGCCAAAACTTGAGCGATGCGCCAGATGGCATCATGAGCGTTATGACGGAACTGGATATCCAGATGGGCTTGCAGGCCAGGATATACCTGAGGAAGCCAGAATCATCGCTGTAGCAGATGCTTATGATGCCATGACAAGTGTTCGAAGTTACCGCAGTCCGCTATCACAGGAAGAAGTTCGGAAAGAACTTAAAAATGGAATGGGAAAGCAGTTCGATCCGCGATTTGCACAGATTATGCTTGAAATGATGGATGAGGATTCTGACTACCAGATGCGTGAAAGTGCATCAGAAGAAATGACTCCGCATATGAATCAATCGGATAGCTAATCCGTTACAGTGAATTCAAAAAGAGGTATGTCATGTTTTATCAGAATCATCTTAAACGTATGGGCCTGACCGTGACCGGTATGATTCTTTTCAATATTCTCATCACTAGTTTCCTTCTGATTTCGCGAGGAACTTTTCTAAGAACAGTGAGCCGTCCGGATGTATTTATCCGTCCATTTATCGGACTGATTACAGGAATCACCATCTATGTTTCATCAAAGAATGAATGGCTCCGTAAAAGAGGATTCATAATTGTTACTGTTATGACTGTTGTTTATGCTGTCATGACACTTTTCGGAAAAGAACTGGAGAATACACTGGATTTCAGCCTTCTTATTCTGATGCTAAGTTCTTTTACATTTTTTGAGTCCGACCGCGCAGAGAGGGCCTGGAAGAAACTTCTCAGAAAAAAAACACAGTTCCTGGATATTCGCATTGCAGGACGTGCAGAACTGTTTGACCCAGTCGTTATACTGCCACATCTCGAGGTAAATGAAAAAGTAACCATCGCCATAGATCATCTTCTCCGAACATCCGCAACTACAGCCCCTCTGATGCTGAACATTCACTGTGCCGAGAGAATTTCTGAATCGTTGAGAAATACATTCGTAGAGTGCCTGCGCATGCACTACCGGGATGAAAAGAGACAGATTATTCATTTTCTTGAGGGACGTTATGATCGTATGCTTGGACTTCTGGTAGTCAGTATCGCGGCCATGATCATCTGGACCACTTTTTCACCTGCAAATGATGCCGGTGAAAAAGTGGTGTGGCAAGTACTTGGAAATTTTGCAGCATTCTCACTCTGGCAAATTGGCTCTACTCATTTTGAGCGTACCGAAGCCTATCTTGAACTGATGCGGTTCATGACAGCTGAAAACCTCAGCGTCACTTTCATTGAAAGAAAGAAATAAAGAAACAATAATGTCGGAACCTCTATTCTGCTTCAGACCTGAATAAGTGTTTTCAACAGCACAAACAATAATGGGAGGAAAAGAAATGTCGGAATCCTTAAGAATTATTCAGTTGAATCCAGAACTGGCCCCGTTTTCAGGAGATTTATTCTTTCGGCTCTCTCACTATTATGAGCGCAAAAAGG
>CACXHF010000142.1 GCA_902767305.1 uncultured Eubacteriales bacterium | reverse complement strand
GCCAATGAAGGAAAACGCCGTATTGCCGACGGTCAGCGCCGCCACAGCGCCGCTGCTGATGGCCAGCAGGATGAAATTCAGGCACATGCTGCGAACAGTCTGCCCGCCCATGGTCAGCAGATTCGGAATGCCGTTGCGCATGACTTCCCGCAGATCCTTCATTTGCAGACCACGGAGGGTGAAGTGCAGGATCCTGTTCTTCCGGAGGAAATGCGTCAGGATCACCAGAAGCCCGATGAGCTGGCTGGCGGATGTGGCAAGGGCCATACCCTTCATCCCGCCGTGGATCACCAGAACATTGATGAGGTCGAAGGCAACGTCGCACACGAGCACCGCCAGCATCTGTATGACGGTGGTCATCTTGTCGTTATCGAGCATCATCAGGCCGGCCATCGTCATGCTCAGCTGCATCGGCAGGATTCCGTAAGTATAGCCGCGCAGGTAATCGGCCGTCATCTGTATGATCTCGCTGCCCGCATTCCCGCCAAGAGCGGCGGCAATGGTCGGCGTAAAGGCAAACAGGAGAAGCGACACAACGGCAAACGTGACCACAACGCCGACCATGACGACGCTGAAGGTCTGGTTCACGCGGTCCTTTTGCGCCTTTCCGATATAGCCGGAGCAGACCACGCCGAGTCCGGGACCGAAGAGCATACTGAGGGCAGTCAGTCCGATCACGATGGGCTGTGACAGTCCGGCCGCCGCCACGGCGTCGGTTCCGAGAAAGCGGCCCGTGATGATGGTGTCGATCATCGAGCACAGGATGCCGAACAGCATACTGATCGAATTGATGATCATCATACCCGTAAAGGTTTTTTTGATCAGATTTCCGCTGCTTTCCATAATGACCCCCGATTAGAGCGCATTCATCACGCCTTCGCACGCCGGCGCAAACAGCCTCATTCGGAACGCATGAATGCGTGTGTTTAATTATTAATATTTTATCATGGATCGAAGTTAATTCCAACACTTTTTTGACTTTGTGCCGCATAGCGATCCTTATAATCCTTGATTTTCGGATTAATACGCTTTACGAATGGATCAAGGATAGTGTACAATCATAGCAGTCAGTCGAAGTCAATGTGCATTTATTTCCATTATTTCGGAGGAAGGTCTATGAATCCCATACTCAGGACAGTCCGGCGTCTCGGGCAGCGAGCGGTCGATAACGCGCTGGGCGTGACAAAGAACACAGGGATGCTGCCGGAGGATCTGGAACAGTGCACAGACCTCGCATTTCCGGCCGGTGACGGCACTGCACTGGCTGCAGATCTCTATTGGAAAAAGGATCGCGGCGACGAGCCGATGCCCGTTGCGGTCATGGTACACGGGGGCGGTCTCTTCACCGGAAGCCGGCACACAAACCGCGCTTTTTGTGAGATACTGGCCCGAAAGGGCTTCCTTGTTTATGCTCCTGACTACCGTTTGCTGGACACTGCAGACGGATTTGGGGAAATTGCGGATGTTTTTGCCAGCCTCATGTTCCTCGGAAGGCGGTTGGCAGAATTCAACGGAGATCCGCAGCGGGTTTACCTTTTTGGTGAGAGCGCCGGAGCCTGGCTGAGCGTTTATGCGGCAGCGGCAACAGAGAATGTGCATTTGCGCCGGCTCTTCGGCTGTCCCGATCCGCTGCTCTCTCTTCGGGGTCTGATCGGTTTCAGCGGAATGTACTATACGACGCGGAGGGATCCGCTAGGCCTGATCTACCGTAAGGATCTCTACGGCGAACGGCGCAAAAGGCCTTCCGTTACGGAACTGATGGATCCGGAGCACCCCGAGGTGGTTTCCTCGCTTCCGCCGGTATTCCTGACCAGCAGCGAGAATGACTTTTTAAAATCCTATTCCCTGCGCTATGCCGAGGCGCTGCAGGCCCAAGGGCATTCCTGTGAACTGCTGTACTTTCCCAAGGGAAAGGATCTGACGCACGCCTTCCCGTCGCTCCGCCCGGAACTGCCGGAAAGCAAAATGGCGCTGAAGCGCATCCTGGGCTGGATGCAGGAACTGCGCTGAAGACAGAATAATCTGAAGGGGGAAAAACGTTTCCGCTCTAAATGGCGATGATCCTGGTAACATGCTGCCGGCGTGGGATTCATTCTTCTGTTCATATAGTTGCCCTGTCTCTCTCGGAGGGGTCAGGCGCAAGCGGCGGTACTCTCGCCTCGGAATATTATGTTGCGTCCCGAGCTTGAAAAGAGCTTACTTCGCAATGGGCGGAACTCGCGGACCCATGGAGACCGTTTGACCCACACGCTGACCCACGACACGATATTTCGTATTGGACACACCGTTTAGAATGGACGCAGCAGCACGCTGAAACCGAGCCAAAAGCGCAAAAAAGCACCCGAAAGGGTGCTTTGGACGGCTTCCAAGCCGTTGGTAAGGATGAGGTCCCCAGTTCGAATCTGGGCAGCAGCGCCAGAAAAGTCCGGTTTTCGATAGAAAATCGGGCTTTTTTTGTACTTTTTCGCCTATTTTCATTTTGTGAAAACAGGCTTTGCTAACATTTGCTAACAAATTGCAGTCCGATTGGGGTGTTATACTGTTTTCAGAAGCGCAATCAAACTCTTTGCTGCATCCGGCTTTTCTGCAAGCAACTTTTCAAATTCAAGCATTTCCGGCGAGACGGCATTGCTCCGTTGAAATCAAGATTTGAGGATGTACCGCAGGTGACGGAAGCCGTCCCGGAAGGTTCGGAGCTTGGGCTTGCGCGCATAGCGGCTCTTCCGGAGCGGGACCGGAACCTCGCCGATCCGCAGACTCTTCCGGGCCGCCTCCGCGATGAGCTCGGTGGCAAACTCCATTCCGTCGGTGCGCAGCTCCAGCCGCTCCAAAGCCGAATGGGACAGCCCGCGGAGGCCGCAGTGGAAATCCCGGATCCTGACATGCCACCGCAGCCTGCCGCAGAGGGAGAGGAGGGGGACCCCCAGCCGGTGGAGAAGGGGCATCGCCCCCCGCTCCATCTGCCCGGCAAAGCGGTTTCCGATCATCATGTCCGCCCGTCCCTCCGCCAGAGGCCGGTAGAGGGGATCAAGGCGCCGGAAGTCATAGGTGGAATCGCAGTCCCCCAGGATGATGACGTCCCCCGAGCTTCTCTCCAGCCCTGTCCGAAGGGCCCTGCCGTACCCCCGGCGGGGTTCGGAGACCACCACCGCCCCGCAGGAGGCCGCGATGGCGGCGGAACGGTCCGTGCTGCCGTTGTCCACCACCAGGATCTCCCCGTTGAGGCCCCGCTCCGCCAGATACGCCTGGGCCTGCCGGACGCAGAACGCCAGATTCGCCTCCTCATTCAGGCAGGGCATGACCACAGACAGGTCAGGCCGGAACCCCGTTTCGGTATCGGTCACAGATATCCCTCCTTGGCCATTGCGCCGAAAACGAAAGCCGCCTCCCAAAAGCCGGCATGGCATTCGAGAGGCGGCTTTTTTCTGTGCTGTTACTTCATGCCGTTGTATCGGGCAAGGATCGCCGCAGTCTCCGCGCGGGTCACATTCCCCTCGGGAGCCAGGGTGGTCTCCGTTCGGCCGGTGATGAGCCCGGCCGCGTTGGCCCAGCGCATCCCCTCCAGGGCCCAGCCGGAGATGGTTTCGTCGTCGGTGTAAGCGGAGAGATCCGCTTCCTCGCTCACGTCCCTCCCCCGGAACCCGGCATACCGCCGCATGATGGCGGCCATCTGTTCCCGGGTCAGAGGATCGTTGGGGCCGAACTGTCCTTCCCCGTAGCCGTTGACGATTTCGTTCCGGGCGGCCCAGAGGATCGCGTCCGTATACCACTGGCCGGCGGGAACGTCGGTAAAGGGCAGATCGCCGGTCACAGCGGGGGAGCCCGTCAGCCGGTAGAGGATCGTGACCAGCATGGCGCGGGTGAGGGCGATGTCCGGCCCGAACCTGTTCTCGCCCATGCCGTTCATCAGGCCGTTCTCCACAACGTACTGCACGTAGGGATAGAACCAGTCATCTTCCTTCACATCTTCGAAATCCACCTTCTGAGCCGGCTGATCCGGCTGTCCGTCGCCGCCGGAGGCGCGCTCCGTAAAGACAGCGCTCACGGTGACATTCCTGGCAGGCATGATGAAGGAACGGGTCCCGTCCGCGTTCTCCGTCAGGGAAACGAGGCTGCCGGCGCGGTCTTCGACGGTCACAGTCTTCAACTGGTATCCATCCGAAGGCGTTGCCGTTACGGTCACTTTGACGCCGGCCGCCGCGGCCTTCTGATCGGCAGAGACCGTTCCGTTCTCCGCGTCCTTCACAGTGATGGAGTAGGTGCTCGGGCTGCTGCCGCCGATGCTGCCGCCGGAATCCTGCGTCCATTTGGCGTAGAGGGTGAT
>CACXHF010000141.1 GCA_902767305.1 uncultured Eubacteriales bacterium | reverse complement strand
TGAGATAGTTCTATTCTTGCCATGGTTTCATCCTCATTTCTCTTAGTCGCCGCCAATGCCGGAGTCAATGCTCGCACCGGTCAGTTTGTTCACCAGCGTGTTGAACAAAAGGATCAGGACGATCAGTATCAGGTTAATTCCGCTTGAAAACGCATACAGGCCCATTTCATCAAAATAACCCAGCATTGTCGTGATGATCTTGCCCTGCCCGCACAGAAGCATGAACAGCGTCAGTTCACGCAGACATGTCATGAAGGGCAGCAGAAAGCCGCTGATGATGGAGGTTTTCTGGATAGGAATTATGATCCGTGTCATCCGTTTCCACCAGGGAATATCCTGGATGATGGCTGCCTCCTCTATTTCCCCTGAAAGCTGCATCATGGAATTCAGTGCACTTCGGCTGGCAAACGGAATGTATTTCACGGTACCTGCCAGAATCAGAAGCAGGAATGTATTGTAAATGCCTGCACCGGATCCGAAAATGAAGAATGCAACGCCTACTGCCAGAGAAGGCATCAGGTAAGGCAGGAACGCCATGTTATTGACATAGGATGCCCATTTGCTGCGCCGGTTCTTGCTTACGCAGTATCCGATCAGTGTTCCAATGGTACCAGCTGCCAGTGCGCAGCAGATTGCAACAAAGAACGTACCGGCAAAAGCATTCCAGATATCAGCGTTATAAAGTATACCCTTCTGTCCGTACATGCCATTCTCGGTGACGTTTTCTGATGTAAGCCACCATTTCGTTGTGGTATGACCTGCCAATCCGTGCTTTATGAACGAATAATCTCCCGGATTCGGCAGGAATGTTTCCACTGCAAACAGAATAATTGGCAAAATGCCGGTAAAGAGTGTCAGCAGCAGGAAAAGAGTCGAGAGAACATATTTTGCAGCTCCGAGATTGACTACGCTGCTTTGGCCGGACTTGCCTGTGACAGTTGTGAAATTCTTCCGTCCTGACGTAGTTCTCTGATTGACAATCAGGATCAGGAATCCGAACAGCATCATGATGGTTGCAAGAATACTTGCCTGCCCTGCTCTGTTGGAGCTCATTCCAACATACTGTGTGGACAGTGTTGCCAGTTTCAGGTAATGAGGAATGGGATAAGAGCCCATGGCACTTGAGAAGACCAGCAGGACGGTGCTCAGAATTGCCGGTTTAACCAGCGGAAGAGTTACCCGGAGGAAGGTCTTCCACCGTGGAGTATTCAGAATCGTTGCCGCTTCCTCAAGATTTGCATCCATATTTCGGAAGATGCCGCCGATCAGGATATACGCGAATGGTGCATAGTGAATAGCCAGAACAACCGAAACCGGGAATATTCCCTCACACCACCATTTAGGCATAAAGACGTTGAACAGTGTGACAAACAGTCCATCATTACCGCCCGTGATGGCATTTGAGTTAAACAGGTTCTGCCACATGACAGCTAGTGTCCACTGCGGCATAATATACGGGAATATAAAGATTGAGCTCAGATATTTCTTGAATTTCAGGTTGGTCCTTGTTACAAGATAAGCAAAAACACCGCCGTACAGAATTGCACCGAAACATGCAAAGATACTGATCAGTATTGAATTAAACAGCGGTGTCCAGAGATAGATGGATGCGACACTCCGCGTGACTCGTTCACGCCCCACACGCGTAGTAATCGTATCCTTGAACAGGTTCAGCCAGTTGTAGGTCGTCAGTTTTGTGCCCAGTGCTTCAAACTGTGACTCCAGTGCCTTTTCCTGTGTATCAATGCTGCCCGGATGCAGCCGTACTGTATCCCGGAGAATGGTAAACATCGGGTATACAGTTGTGACGGTCAGAAGAATCCCCAGCACCAGCAGAATTGCATTCTGAGGTTTGGTAATATAAGTTCTGAACCTGTTCCAGGTTCTGCGGAACCCACTGACCCGAGTGTTTGTACCTTTGACCATTTCTTTCCTTCCTTTCGGTCAGTATAGGGTGGTAAGGAAAGGGGCGGCGAGCCGGATTCAACCAACGCGCCGCCCGCATCTATTTTTGTTTCAGAGCAGGTTTGACCGATATTTTACTTGCTGGCCACAATACCGTCAATCCAGTCGCTCATGTTGCCAGAGACAGATGCGCAATAGGCCGGATCTTCAACGACCAGTTTACCGACATTCAGCCACCAGTCATAGCCACGATCATTCTTGGCCGGGAACTGGTCGCCGCCGTCATTGCTGTGATCCTGCATGCAGGCCGGAACAGGAGCATAACCGCCCATGTCTTTACCCCAGGCAGCGAAGCCTTCCTTGGTGGTGGTCATGAAAGCGATCAGAGCACAGGAAGTCCACGGAAGCGGGCTTGTCTTGGTCAGCATCAGATAATGCTTGTAAGCATATCCGCCAATGCCGACATAGTCGTCCTGATAGGCAGCAACAGTGATGTTGTTGACAGAAGAATCTGCCGTTTCCTCAACGCTGCGCAGTTTGGAGTAAACCAGTAAGCCGGCCTGATCCTTTGCAGAGGTGGTTACCAGCGTGTTGCAAATAGGACCGTCGTCGGTTTCTTCATTATACTTCTCGCACCACAGATACACCCATGCAAGGCCGTATTCCACGTTTGCACCAGTCAGACCGAGATCAGCAGCGTCAGTCTTCATGTCCTCAATCAGAGCATCATCCTCGGCATTCTTGCCATCCCATACCTCATAGGCTTCCTTGGCAATGGTTGCATATTTTTCGTTGGTCATCATGTACAGGAAGTTCTTTCCGACAAGCTCGGAATTAACACCCATGAACAGAGGAGCTTCCCCCTCGCGTACAAAGTCCCACATATTCTTATAGGTCTTCTCACCCAGGTTGTTGAACATGAAGACCTTATTGAGCGTCTGAAGTGCCAGAGGAGTTTCATTTCCTTCTTTGGCAACACCCTCAGCCTCTTTCCAATCCTTCGGAACGAAATTCAGGAGCAGTCCGGTATCAAGCATCTTGCTCTGAATCTGATTGCCATCCTGAATCAGGGTCATGGACATGACATGGTTGGCACCATTGACATCCTCGGTCAGCTGATCGAAGATCTTGTTCTCTTTAGGCTGCTGCCAGCCGCCGTCGAAGTCGAGCGTATAGCTGGGATCAATCGCCTGAAGGGCTTCAACAAAGAGAGGAAGGACGCTCTTGCCGCGGCTGGAATTACCAACAGCATCAAAACGCTTGCCGTTAGATTCCTCGATCGCCTTCTTGAAGAGCTCTTCAAGAGACATGTTCTGAGCCTGAGCGATCACGTCTTCTACAGAATCCGCACAGGCAAACGAAACCATGGCCAGGCACATAACCAAAGCCAGAACAAGAGATAGAACTTTTTTCATTTTCCAAGTCTCCTTTACTGAATAATATTGGGGGGCAATTCGTGCCTCCGATGTGCGTATTATAGCATTTTTCAGTAAGTTTTGACCACATGTTTTCATGCATTTTGTTAAAAAAATGACGTAATTATCAAAATGTTATATATTTGTATCTCAGTGTGCACCATTACTGCGTCTCTGTTTTCATTCATTCTGAGTACAATTCGTCTTAAAAAAAAACTGCTCCGAAGAGCAGTCTGTTAGTTTTTCCCGGAATTCAAAAGTAATTTGGCTGCAATATTCCCTCCCAGATACGGACGTCAAAGCATCTTTCCTGACCATTTTTTAAGGTCTTTGATTTCCAGTCGTTCCACCACGGTTTGGTTCTCCGTTATTCCTTGCTCTGTCCTGTATTTCGGGTCTTGAAGAATTGCCTTCTTTGTTCTCTCGGTTTTGCCCGGACTCATGTCTGTTTTTATCCTGTTCGGGATTTCCTCTCCGGTTCGGATCCTGTCCATTCATGGTATTTCGAGAATCCGTCCTCTCATCATGCAGACTATCTTTTTGGCCACCTTCTCTGGTCGAATCTGTTCTCTGAGCTGATCCCGGCATCGCTGGCCTCTCTGAATATCCATTCATATCTTGCCCGAAACCATCTGAGTCTTTATTGTTTCTGTGCTCAGAGGGAATGGTTGTCGATAATGGCGAATAAATCTCATTCGGTGCAGTTGCCGGTGCAGTTGCTGGTCTGGGCAATGGTGTAGCTGTTAATCTGGGTATCGGAGTAGCCGTCGGAGCGGTCGTCGGCATGGCAGTCGGAGCGACTGTAGGAATAGCTGTCGGAGTAGCCGTTGGCATGAATGTCGGAGTAGCCGTTGGCATGAATGTCGGAGTAGCCGTTGGCATGAATGTCGGAGTAGCCGT
>CACXHF010000140.1 GCA_902767305.1 uncultured Eubacteriales bacterium | reverse complement strand
TGCACAGTAAGGAGGTACCGATTTATGAAAGACGTAATGGGTCTTATCGTAACCGGTGAAAACGATATTCATCTGGGCGAACTTACAAGCCAGCGTGCGGTTGCCGCTCTGCCGATCGCAGGCCGTTACCGTGTCATTGACTTCCAGCTTTCTTCCATGGTCCATACGGGCATCAAGAATGTTGGTATCATCACACAGAAGAACTATTCCTCACTCATGGATCACGTCGGCTCCGGCCGTGAGTGGGATCTCCACGGCAAGCAGGGCATGGTCATTCTGCCTCCGTTCCTGACCCGTGAAAACATGGGTGTTTACAGCGGACTGCTTGATGCACTCAAGTCCAACACATCTTTTCTCTCCCGTTCCAAGCAGGAATACGTTGTGCTGACCAACTCTCATACCATTTTCAACATCGATTTCTCCGATGCACTGCGTGCACATGTATCCAAGGGCGCGGATATTACCGTTCTCTACAGCCGCAACAAAGCCAGCGGAGTGGACGGCGATGATACATTCTACACCGTAGACGAAGACAACAAGGTAATCGGCATGGAAATCGGTGCACTCGCACCGAAGGGCGATGCTGCAAGCCTCAAGATCTACATCACCAAGCGTGAACTGCTCCGTCAGCTGGTTGAACAGGGTGCCGCGAACGGTCTGCATGACTTCGAACGTGATATTCTCCAGAAAAATATCAACGAAGGTACTCTGACGGTATACGGATACGAGTATGACGGCATCGCCTGGCAGATCGATTCGATTCAGTCCTACTTCAACTTCAATATGGCTCTTCTTGACAGTGAATTCCGTCACAATCTGTTCCCGACCGAGCGTCCGGTCTACACTAAGGTTCGTGATGATATGCCTGCCCGCTATATCGGCGACAGTGAATGTGACAACTCTCTGATTGCCAATGGCTGCCACATTGAGGGTACCGTCATCAACTCCATCCTGTTCCGCGGCGTCAAGGTTGCGCGTGGAGCAGTAATCAAGAATTCCATCGTTATGCAGGACGCTCAGATCCAGGAAGGTGCTGAAATCGATCACTGCATTTTGGACAAGCAGAGTGTAATCCGCCGCAACGGCCGCCTGATTGCCCCTGCCGCCTATCCGATCGTCATTGCTAAAAACGTGGTTATCTAACAAAAGGGTTCCTGAGAAGAGCTTTGCTCTTCTCCAGGCTTTAAAAAGGAGGAGTTCCAAATGAAACTGTTATTCGCCGCATCTGAATGCGTCCCGTTTGTTAAGACGGGCGGTCTTGCCGACGTTGTCGGCGCGCTCTCTCCCGTTCTTAAAAGACGTGGTGAGGACGTCCGTGTAATTCTCCCTCTGTATTCCGCCATTTCCGAGGAATACAAGGCTCAGATGAAACTCGAATGTGAATTCGAAGTCATCCTCTGTTGGCGCAGGCAGTATTGCGGCATCCGTTCCCTGGAATATCAGGGTGTCACCTTCTACTTTGTTGACAACGAGTATTATTTCGGCCGTTCTTACATCTATGGTCTCGGCGGCGATGAATATGAGCGCTTTGGCTACTTCTCCCGTGCGGTCATTGATGCCCTCAAGCATCTCGATTTCCAGCCGGATGTCATCCACTGCCATGACTGGCAGACCGGTATGATCCCTGCCCTGCTCAAAATTCAGTACAGCCAGTATGATTTCTATCAGAACATCAAGACGGTCTATACAATCCACAACCTGCAGTATCAGGGCATTTTCCCGATCAAGCCGGTTCAGGATACCCTCGGTCTGGGCGATGATCTTTTCACCTCGGACAAACTGGAATGCTATGGCTGCGCCAACTATATGAAGGCCGGTCTCGTCTATGCAGATGAGCTGACCACCGTTTCTCCCAGCTATGCTGAGGAAATCCAGACTGCATTCTATGGCGAGCGCCTTGACGGACTTCTCCGTGCCCGCAAGGATCAGCTGGTCGGCATACTCAACGGCATTGATGTGGATGATTATGCTCCTGAAAAGGATCCGATGATCTACCAGAACTTCGATCCGTATCATCTTGGCGGCAAGGAAGTCTGCAAGGCCGAACTCCAGAAGGAACTGGGTCTCGATGTGGCTCCCGATGTCCCGCTGGTCGGCATTATCTCCCGTCTGTCCAATCAGAAGGGCTTTGACCTCATCGAGTGCGTTATCCGTGAGCTCATGTCCACCGGCATTCAGCTGGCCGTTCTCGGTGTCGGCGAAGCCAAATACACCAATCTCTTCTCCTGGGCTGAAAGCGAGTATCCCGGCCGTATCGCCGCCCGCTTTGCCATGGATCATCAGCTGGCACACCGTATCTACGCCGGCAGCGACATGTTCCTCATGCCCAGCCAGTTCGAGCCCTGCGGCCTCAGCCAGATGATTTCTCTGCGCTATGGCTCTATCCCGATTGTCCGTGAAACCGGCGGCCTGCGTGATACTGTTCTGTCCTATAACAAATTCACCGATGCGGGCAACGGATTCACCTTCTTCAACTACAATGCCCACGACATGCTCTATACCGTTCGCCGTGCTGTTCATTACTACATGAACAACAAGGAAGTCTGGTATAAGCTGATTGTCCGTGGAATGATGGGCGATTACAGCTGGTACACATCTGCCGGCAAGTACATGGATCTGTACGAGAAAGTCACCCGTCCTGCTACCGACTTTTCACTGAATGCTTCTGCTGAGGAAGCTGCTCCTGTCGAGGAAGCTGCTCCTGTCGAGGAAGCCGCTCCTGCCGAGGAAGCCGCTCCTGTCGAGGAAGCCGCTCCGGCAGCTGAGGCTGCTCCTGCCGAGGAACCCACCCCGGTAAAGAAAGCCCGGAAAACGACGAAGAAAACCGATGCTGCGGATGACGCCGCCGAAAAAACCACGACCCGTAAGACTTCCAGAACCAAAAAGGCAGAAACAGACAAGGAAAACAAGAAGGCTGCTACCACCAAGCCTAAGAAAGAAGTGGCTGTCGACGGCGAAAAGAAAACAAGAACAACACGCAAAACTACGAAGTCCGCTGAATAATATCTGATTCCTCGAACCGTCCCGCTCTGACGCGGGACGGTTTTTTGTCGCACATTTTCTTTTGTTTCAGTGATACTCAGGAACCTCGCTGTCCGGTTTTTCTGGACTTTTGGAAACAGATCGCGTACACTGAGCACGGATATTATCCCTGTTCTGCGGAACTCTTTCCCTCAGACACCTGGCCATAACTGGTCCGCTCCAATAGCCGCCCAATCAGGAGGTATGGCAGAATGAAACTGAATCAGATCCATCACATTGCAGTCATCTGTTCCAACAGAGAAGCAGCTGTGGATTTCTATGTCCGGAAGCTGGGATTCACAATCATCCGTGAAAACTTCCGGCCAGATCGGTCCGATATCAAAATCGACTTACAAATAAACGACACCACCGAACTTGAGCTGTTTATCATGAAAGATTCTCCTGCGCGTGTCTCTGATCCGGAGGCCCGCGGACTGCGCCACCTGGCTTTCCGAGTAACTTCCGTGAGCGATATGATCACAGAACTCCGTGAAAAAGGCATTCTCTGTGAACCTGTCCGGACGGATGCATACACGGGGAAAGCCATGACCTTTTTCCGGGACCCGGATGGTCTGCCCATTGAAATCCACGAATAAGTCCCGGATCCTTTTCCGAACCCCTTTCCATGAGGATCCGTCGGAATAATCACTGACTGAGAGGAACTGCTGATATGAATGCTTGTCTTTCCGCCCTTCTCTGCGGTATCGGTGCAGCCCTGGCTGCACCCTATCTGATTCCTTCTGAACCGGAAAACTTTACCATGCGTGCCGGTGTTCTTGCTGCATTTCTGGTTCTTTTGGCTTCATTATCTCTGGTCCGCGTCTTTGAAAAACATCCGCTTCGTCACCTGTCCAGGACAGCAGTTCCCGCTTTTTTGTTTTCACTGGCACTTTCTGTCGGAACAGAGCTCTTCACTTACGGTGCTTTCCTTCCCGGACTCGGCAGTGCCCTCCGGCGTCTGGCTGTCCCCTTTCTGATCACCCCATTTCTGAGTGCGCTCCTGCTTCGTGTATCTGCGCTTTCTCTGCCCGGAAAGATCACAATGCCATCCCGTATCGAAGGTCCCGCCTGCTTCTTTGCGCTTCTCCTTCTCTGGACTCCCGTCCTTCTTGCGTATTTTCCAGGAATGCTCAATTATGATTTCCAGGCTGAATACCTCCAGCACATTTCCGGTGAGTATTCTCTGATTCACCCGCTGACACACAGTGCACTGATGATCTTCATCATCACCGTTGGCGAGCATCTGGTCAGCCGTTCCTTTGGTCTCCTTCTTATGTCAATCCTGCAAATGGTCGTACTTTCGTCTGTTCTGACCGGATGCTGTCTGTTCCTGCGCCGGCACGGCATTTCCAGGAGCATCATCGCCTGCCTCATTCTGCTTTTCGGTCTCCATCCTGTCTTCAGCGTCATGGCAGTTTCCATGACCAAGGACACCCTGTTCTCCTCCTGTCTCACAGGGATGGTCATCCTGGGCATTGACCTTCTTGAAAATCAGGAAGCTTTTTTCAGAAGAAAAACCGCACTGGCAGCATTCCTGCTCTGTACTGCCGGCACCGCTCTCATGCGTGTCAACGGTCTGTTTGCCCTGATTCCCTTCTTCATCGCCATGCTCATCCGGTGTCACAGCCGCAGATTCCTTATGCTTGCAGGCTCTGCTCTGCTGGCGCCTCTCGCCCTGCATCTGACTCTGCTTGTATTCCTGCATCCTGTCTCTCTCCCCACCTTTCAGCTCTACAGTCTGCCAGCCCAGCAGCTGGTCAGAGCTTATAATGCCGGAACGCTGACCGATACAGAAAAGGAAACCCTGGAGAAGTGGTACACCTCCCCCGATGGACTGAAGCTTCACCCTCATCTGGCTGATCCGGCAAAAGGTTATCTGGACCGGGACCGCCTCGAGCGTGAAGGCAAGGAATTTCTCCGCCTTTGGCTGGATGCAGCCCCTCATTCATCCATTCAGTATCTCGAGGCCTTCCTGATGCTGAATATCGGGTCATGGTATCCGGACGACCTGAGCTATGCCACAATTTATCCGGATGTTTCCTACAATGAAAAAGGTTATCTGCAGACTCAGGAATATGACATGAGTGAGCTTGGATTTCATGTAACCTCTTTCCTTCCAAAGGTCCGGTCTTTTTACGAACGGATCTGCCGGTACAACCGATACCTCCGCTATCCCTTCCTTCCTCTTCTGTTTTCCACTGCCATTCCAATCTGGATTCTGGCCTTTGCTCTGACAGTTCATCGTCTTCGCGGCAGTTCTCTTCCATTTGCCCCCGTCACTGCCCCGATTGCGCTGTTTCTCTCCTATCTTCTCGGCCCATGTACACTGGCACGGTATATCATGCCTCTGTACGCACTGGCCCCCATTATCCTTCTTCTGGCATATTCATCCGGACAGTTCTCATCAAAAGTCACTGCCTGAGGATCATGTCTCTCTGTTTTCTGCAATTGTCTTATTCCAATTTTTGAAGAATTTATAAGTGATTTAAATCGAAGAGTAGTAGAATAAGGACTTTTTGCTATAAATCACATAAAATTTACGTGCCATATATGGACAAAATCCCATTATATGCATATAATATAGGCGATATAACAGGGAGGTGTCCACATGGCTGGTCGTGTTGCAGATCCAAATACAAAATACAAAGTGTACCTTCCTAAAGTT
>CACXHF010000139.1 GCA_902767305.1 uncultured Eubacteriales bacterium | reverse complement strand
TTGGCAAGAACGACACTCATCAGTCCGGCATGGATGCCTACCGGCACCTCTCCATCCGTATTCACAGCATGGATAAACTGCCGCATCTCCTCCGTAAAGCTGGCCATATAGCGCTCAAGGAAGAAGAACTGGGGCTTATCGCTTACCACACCATCCACCGTGGAAAGACGCACTGTGGAATCTCCGTCATTTTCATCCGCTGCCATTCCAAGGGAACCGAAGACCTCTACCCGCTGATCATATCCGTAAGCAGCACGGCGGCTGTTGTCGATTACACCCAGTGCACCGTTCTTGAATTTCAGCGTAACGATAGCCGTATCCACATCACCTGCCTCGCCGATCCGGGGATCTACCAGGCTGGTACCCATTGCATAGACTTCCTCCACATCAGAACCCGCCAGAAACATGGCCATATCAAAGTCATGAATCATCATGTCGATGTACAAACCGCCCGAGGATGCAGCATATTCCGGAGAGGGCGGTTCGGGATCACGGGAAGTAATCTTGATAATTTCCACATTACCAAGACGGCCGTCGCTGGCTAGACGCTGAACCTGACGATGATTGTGATCAAAGCGACGGTTAAAGCCAATCTGCAGCTTTCTGCCAGTCTCCTGCGCAACCTTCTGTACATCAAGAATCTTATCAATAGAGGTATGGACCGGCTTCTCGCAGAATACGTGCTTGCCGGCTTTCATTGCTGCAATGGAAATATCCGCATGCGTGGGTGTCGGAGAGCAGACAAGAACCGCATCAATCCCGGGATCATTGATAATGTCCATATAGTCTGCAGAATACTTGGGAATGCCGAAGCGTTCTGCCAGCTTCCGTGCATTCTCTTCAATGACATCCGTTACCATGGCTACTCTGGCCTCGGGAATGGCATATGTAATGGACTGGGCATGTACATTTCCAATCCGGCCTGCTCCGACAATACCAATATTCAGCTGTTTCATACTTTACCTCTTCCATTCTTTTCTGTTATATACCGTTCCCGGAGCATTCCCCGGGAACGGTATTCGGGAATCTCAATATATTAAAGTGAACCGTCCCAGGTGCTGACCTGCGTTTTCTGTTTTTCTTCTTCATCAAACCAGCGGATAGTGACCGTCTTGGATTCAGTGTAGAAACGGAAGGCATCCTTGCCGTGGCAGTGAAGATCACCGAAGAAGGATTTCTTATGTCCGGAGAATGGGAAGACACCGATCGGGACTGGAATGCCGACATTGACGCCAACCATTCCACCATCTGTCCGTCTGGCAAACTCACGGGCAAAATAACCGGACTGCGTGAAAATGACCGAACCGTTAGCAAACGGATTCCGGTTCATAAGTGCAATGCCTTCCTCGAAGTTCTTGACCCGCTTGATGCAAAGCACCGGGCCGAAGACCTCGCGTGTTCCGATGGTCATATCCTCCGTCACGTGATCAAAAATGGTGTGCCCGATATAATAGCCATCCTCATAGCCAGAGACTTTCACATTGCGTCCATCCAGAACCAGCTGTGCGCCTTCGGCAATGCCCTTCTCGATCCAGTCAAGAATGAACTTCTGATGGCCCTTGCTGCCAACCGGTCCAAGATTGGAAGCGGGATCATAGGCCGGGCCGACTTTCTGCTTCTTGCACAGGCGTACAATTTCGGCAACCAGTTCATCGGCAATTGCTTCCTCTGCCACGACGACCGGCAGTGCCATGCAGCGCTCACCGGCACAGCCGAAGGAGGAATTCATAATGCCGGCAGCTGTTCTGGTAATCGGTGCATCGGCGAGAACCAGCGCATGATTCTTTGCCTCACACAGACACTGCACGCGTTTTCCGTGCGCTGCTGCTGTGGCATATACATGCTGCCCGACATCAGTCGAACCAACGAATGTAATTCCCTTGACGTCCGGATTCGTCAGGAACAGCTCTGCCTCATTGCGGGAGCAGGGAACAACATTGAAAATGCCATCCGGAATACCGGCTTCTTTGTACAGCTCTGCAAAACGCAGCGAGGTCATTGGCGTGGTCGATGCCGGCTTGAGCACGAAAGCGTTGCCGCAGACAATGCACAGCGGAGCCATCCAGCCCACCGGAATCATCGCCGGGAAATTCCAGGGCGCAATGCCCGCAAAGACACCGATCGGCTCGCGATACAGGGTCGTGTCATATCCGGTGGAGGTGTTCATAAGACTCTCCCCCATCAGCAGAGACGGAGCTGAGCAGGCCAGTTCAGTCATCTCAAGCGCCTTGCCCACATCGCCTGCCGCCTCAGAAAGGCACTTGCCGTTTTCCGTGGCGCACAGGAGGGTCAGCTCTTCCATGTTTGCCTCAATCAGGTTGCGAAGCTTCATCATGATCTGGGCACGCTTGCGTACAGGCGTATCCCGCCATGCCGGATAGGCCGCTTTCGCCGCCTCGATGGCACTCAGTACTTCCTCTTTTGTACACTTTGGTACTTTGGCAATCGGCTTGCCGGTGGAAGGGTCGTAAATGGTGTTGTAACTCTCAGAGGCAGACTCAACGAATTCACCGTTGATAAAAGGCTTCATGATTTTGAGTTCGCTCATTCTTTTTTCTCCTTTTCTATGTGCTCAGCCTGGGCTGATGAACTACAGTTTCGTAATGACAGATCCGTATTTTTCCTTCTCTTCCTTTATAAATTCAAAGAGCTGTGCTTCCGTCGGCATATCTCTGGAGCACGCATGGCTGGCAACCAGCATTGCTGCACTGGCACTTCCCATTTCAAGTGCATCCGGCAGACTGTGACCGGTCATCAGGCCGTGCAGGAAAGCAGATGCGTATCCGTCACCGCCGCCAAAGCCCTTGAGCGCATTGACCGGGAACGGCTTTACCTTATAGCATCCTTCTCTACTGTACGCAAAGGATCCTTCCTTGCCATGCTTGATCACACAGATGGACGCTTTCTTGCCGAGCCAGTACTCCGCACTGGCCTCATCTGTGCCCGGCAGACCCAGAAGCGTTTCCATCAGGTCAAATTCCTCCCGGCTCCCCATGATAATATCCGCCTTTTCCGCCACCAGAGAGGTATAAATGGCAATCTCCTCCCGGCTCTTCCAGGTATACGCCCGGTAATCCGCATCAAATACTACCGGAATGCCAAGACGGCTGGCAATGGACAGTGCCTTCAGGGATGCTTCACGAGTCGGCGATATGCACAGCGCTGTTCCCGAAATCAGCAGACATGCCGTGCTGTTGATGTATTCCTCATCCACATCCTCCGTGGAGAGCTGAAGATCCGCCACCCCCTCGCGGTACATGAGGATGGAGGATTCTGTCGGAGAGAGAATCTCCGTAAACGTCAATCCCAGCTTCTCGCCGTGCTCGCAGCGGCGGATATGACTTGTATCAATTCCCTCATTC
>CACXHF010000138.1 GCA_902767305.1 uncultured Eubacteriales bacterium | reverse complement strand
TCTGACGCGCGTCTTCAGCGCCATCCGGCAGGTTCCCGGCAGAATCCTCACTGCCGACTGTACAAGTCCAAAGAACGGCGAAACCCTCAAAGATCTTGCTTGTATGCTGCCTTTCCTTGACATTATCTTTGCGAACGAGACGGAAGCAGCACTCCTGACCGGCTGCTCCACTCCCGCAGAAAGCGCCAGAGCATTTGCAGACGCAGGTGTGCATTGCGCCGTCGTCAAAACCGGCCGCCGCGGATGCGAGCTCTTCCATGACGGCGTCTCCCTGCATATTCCCGCCGTCCCGGAGATCCGCTGTGTGGATACAACCGGCGCCGGGGACTGTTTTGCCGCCGGCTTTCTCCATGCGCTCAGAGAGGGAATGTCTTATGAGGACTGTGCCCGTTTCGGCTGCGCCGCCGCCTCACTGAGCATCGAAGCCGTCGGCGCCACGGAGGGCCTCCGTTCGCCGGAGCTGATCCGCGAACGCTTCAGAAAGCTTGCCGGCCGTTAGACCTCCGAATTGTTGACTTTTCTCTCCTTTGAATCCCCTCAGCGCAGAGAGATAATGCGCTGATCACCGTGTCGCTGTCCGGGATCGCTTCTGTTTCACAAGGCCGAATCCTTTTTCCTTCTTACACCTGTATCCTCTCGGAATCTGCACTTCTCTGATCAGACCCTGATATGTGGCGCAGAGGTAAAACTGCAAACAGAAGCGTCTCCGGATAAGCCTCATCAGTCCCTGTGTTCCGACTTTCCGGGCTGTTCCAGGCAGCGCTTCTTTTTCTGCTCAGTGCCGGGCTGTTTCTGTGCAGCTTTCTTGACTGCCGCCTTCATTGGATTCTTTCGGCTGCGGTATCCCGGAATCTGAATGCGCTGTCCTGATTATATCTGCCGATGTGCAAAGACATTGACAGGGTCTGGAATGCAGCGTTTCACCAGGCTTTGCATCTTTGCGGATCAGCGCACGGACAAAGTCCCACGCCTGCCGCACCTGATCCGGCAGAGGGCCTGTGAACGAAACCTCCCTGATCACGTTCATGCGGCCAGGTTTGCTGCCCTGTTCGACAAGTATCAGGATTTCTCCGAGCTGACACCCGGCATGATCCATCAGCTGGCGGAAAAGATCGTGGTGCACGAGCGGGATATCAAGGACAGCCAGACCAGTCCGCAGCAAATCGACATCTGCTTCAGAGAGTCCCGGCATCCTCCCCGGCCTTGTCCGGATCAGCAACATTCGGGAGTTCCATTTCTCCCGGAATCCGAAGATCGTTGAGCTGCTGACCGAGTATGAATTTGTGAAGGAACTTGGCGAAGGCGTGGACCGTATCTGCCGCGAAATGGAGAGTGCCGGCCTTCCTGAACCGGAATATCAACAATCAGAATTCATGCTCTATGCTGTATTGAAGAATACGAATTGGGGCAGGGAGGATTCTTCCTGGAAATCAAGTGAACATCAGAGTGAACATCAGAGTGAACATCAGACCGGACATGAGAGCGGACATGAGTGCCTGACTGAATTGCAGCAAAAGCAGGTGCTGTTCTGTGCAATTCCTCGTACAAGGATCGAAATGATGAATTACCTCGGAATGTCAGCCAGGAGCAGTTTCCATGAAAAGTATTTGTAACCGTTACTTCGAGCTGGTGTGCTTGTCATGACAAACCAGAGCAATCCGAGAAGCAAAGATCAGAAATATGTAGCAAAGAGTTAATCCACCACATTTCGGGGGGATGATGACCCCAAGCCCGACGGCTCAAACCGCCGGGCTTTTCCATATCCACAGGAACGATCGGCAAAGGCGCCGGCCGTTTTCCTTTATCCACACAACAAAGGAGGTGATGCACAGGAAAGATCAGATCATCCTTCAGGAAGAAGACCAGTGAAGCGTCTCAATGACATTTTCAGTTATTTTCTGAAGGCAATTTCAAAGTGCAGCCGGTCATATCTGAGAAGGGTCGTGCTCACCGTCGAGATCCGCGACAGCGTAGGACGGTGAAAACTCGCTGCTTCCGTTCATTTTGTAATAACTCCGGAAGATTCTGTCCATTGCAATCCTGACTCCCCTGGTATCCGTTCCGGTCAGTATGATCAGGAACTGCTGGCGGTTGTACCGGGTCAGAACATCCACGTTCCGGATCGTCTGACGGATAGCCTGTTCCATGTAATACATCGACCTTTCCAGTACATCGATGTCGGGGTTCTCTCCCGGAACGATTTCAAGGGAAATCATTACCAGCTTGTAAGGATGCAGGAAGCGCTTTTCCATGTTCCCGATAAATTCGTACAGTTTGGCAAACTGCCGGTACTCCACATCCAGCGCCCCTTCATAACTGCCGCTGTCGCTGATGGCTTTGACCAGCTTCTGAATATCCAGAGACTCACTGACGAGGGCATCCTCTTCGTCATTGTAAAAAGCGCAGTCATTCTTCCCGTTCTGCTTGATGTGATACAGTGCCTTGTCCGCCATATTGTATACCTTGGCATAGGTGTCTGCAGGTGTACACATCGCCATTCCCGCAGACAGGGACACCGCGCTGATTTCCGCATCCCTCTGCTTGGCAGAGTTATAAGCGGCAATAATTTTCCGGACACGCGCTTCGGCAGCTGCTTCCGAAGTGTTTCTGATATAAAGCAGGAATTCGTCACCGCCCAGTCTGCAGTAGACGCAGTCCTCGCCATACGCTTTCAGTGTATCGCCCATCAGCTTCAGCGCACGGTCGCCGGCTTCATGTCCGTTGATATCGTTGACTTTCTTCAGGTTGTCCATATCAAAGAACACAAAACAGCCCGGCTCCTCCTTCATGGCCTTTGCGATGGCAGCCTCTCCTGCGCCGCGGTTCGGGATTCCGCAGATGATATCGATGTCATCCAGTGAATTCTGAAACATGAACGCATCCATGATTTCCTGTAGCAGCACCGAGGGCGCCTCCCGGTTTCCGTCGTTCCCGGAAGAATCAGTGCTGTCGATTTCATCCAGCAGCCCGCTGTCCCACAGGGTGATGAACAAATCTGTAAATTCCGGATCAAACTGGGTGCCCCGGCCTTTCTGCAGTTCACTGCGGATATAGCTCTGATCATAAGCCCTGCGATAGACACGGTTGGATTTCATGGCGTCAAAAGCGTCAGCGATCGCAACGATCCGGGCCTCCTCTGCGATTTCCTTCCCCGCCAGCCCAAGGGGATAGCCCCCGCCGTCATAGCGCTCGTGATGACCGGTGACCACGCTCTCGGCAGCCCTGATCATGGTCTTGTTCTTCAGGATCTCCCCGCCCATCGTGGTATGCGACTTGATGATGTTGTACTCCGTATCCGTCAGTCGTCTGGGGTTGTTCAGAATCGAATCAGGAACGCCGATCTTGCCGATATCATGAAGCAGGGCTGCATACCGCAGATCATTGATCCGTTCATCACTCCAGCCCAGATGCTTTGCAATCATCACCGCATACTGACTGACGCGGGTGGAATGACCCCTGGTGTAAGGATCCTTTGCATCAATGGCATTGGCCAGCGTCTGGATGGTCTGGAAAGAGATCTTTTCAAT
>CACXHF010000137.1 GCA_902767305.1 uncultured Eubacteriales bacterium | reverse complement strand
GGGGAATCAGATAAAATAAAGTCGGAGTTTTTCAGGTAATCTCAGAGAATGGAAGCGAGTTCGATTGAATATTTCATATGTTTTGAAACGCGCAGGCAAGATGGATTATGCGGCCATGTACCGTACAGCCGGAATGCTCACCAAAAAGAGCGGAAAGAACCGGCTGTGGCTCATGGCGGACATGGCCAGATGCGCGGTAAAGTATAACGCCGGATATGTGGATTATAAGATTGCGGAGATGTACCGGCTGAATGATCAGCAGCGCAGAACGCAGATCACACGCGGAATATCCAACAGTATTGTCTCCCGCATGAACAACAAGAAATTCTGGCATTTTTTTGACAACAAGGATGAATTCAATCAGCTGTTTGCAAAACAGGTGGGCAGGGAATGGCTCAGCATGCGCAAGGCAGATGAACAGCAGTTTACCGAGTTTGTCAAAGGGCGCAAAGAACTGTTTTGCAAGCCGCTGGACGGTTCCAGCGGACAGGGAATCATCAAATGTACTGAGGAAGATTTTCGGGATCCTGCAGCGCTGTATGCACGTCTGAAGGAGAAAAATATCGGGATTGTTGAGGAATGCGTCAAACAGCATGAGGCTATTGCCAGTCTCTGTCCTTCCTCAGTGAATACGATCCGGGTTGCAACGCTGCTGGGGGACAAGAAAGAAGGCATTGTATATACCTATATCCGGATTGGAAACGGAAAAGTGATGGACAATGTGGACTGCGGCGGCATGGCAGCACCGATTGATCTTGAGACCGGCATCATTTCGGGTGTCGGTGCAAACAAGGCAGGTGAGGTGTATGAATACCATCCCATGACAAAGCACCGCATTCCCGGAACACAGATTCCGTACTGGGAAGAAGTGAAAGAGATGTGTCTCAAGGCCATGCGGGTAGTACCGCAGGTCCGGTATGTGGCCTGGGATGTGGCAATTACGGAGAACGGCCCGATTTTTATCGAGGGGAACTCGTTCCCAAGCCATGCCATTCCACAGTTTGCGGCACATTTCCCGGACGGGATCGGCATTCTGCCGCGTTTTGAGGAGTTTATCGATTTATGATCTGCCGGCAGTGTCCTCGCAGATGCGGGCAGGAGCGTACTGAAATGTCAGGGGCAGGGTTTTGCGGTCAGGGAACACGGCCGAGAGTGGCAAGGGCAGCCCTGCACCTGTGGGAGGAACCCTGTATCAGCGGGAAGCGTGGAAGCGGGGCTGTCTTTTTTTCAGGATGTACGCTGAAATGTGTTTTCTGCCAGAATACGGAGATCAGCCACGGCGGCAGAGGAATTGTGATAACCCCGGCGCGTCTGGCAGAGATCATGCAGGAGCTGGAGGCGCAGGGAGCTGAGACCATTAATCTGGTCACACCGGGACATTTTGCAGATGCAATACAGGAAGCCTTCAGCCTGTACAGACCTGGCGTGCCGGTAGTATACAATACCAGCGGTTATGAGAGTCTCTCTGTTCTTAAAGCGATGGAGGGTCTGGTGGATGTGTATCTGCCGGACCTCAAAACCCTCAGTGCACGAATGGCAGGCAGGCTGTTCCGGGCATCGGATTATCCGGAGACGGCCGAAAAGGCAATTCTGGAAATGATCCGTCAGACAGGCTGGCCTGTTTACAATGAAGCGGGCGTGATGCAGCGGGGAACGCTGATCCGGCATCTTGTGCTGCCGGGGATGACGACGGATACGATGCAGGTACTTAACTGGATTTATGAAAACTGTCCGGGAATTCCCGTTTCGCTGATGAGCCAGTATGTGCCATGCGGCGAAGCAATGTCTGTTCCGGGGCTTGACCGTCGTCTGAAGCCCCGGGAATATGAGCGGGCTGTTTCGCATATGAATGCATTGGGGATTCCGGGATATTGCCAGACGGAAGGCGCGGATGACCGCGCGTTTATTCCCGGCTTTGACGGGACGGGTGTGGAAAGGATGAGCTGAAGATGTTTGAGATTTACAATGAAAAAATGCAGGCAGAAGGCTTTGATGTGGTCATTCTGAAGGGAGAAGGCCATGAGGTAAGAATTCTTCCGCAGGCCGGCTTCAATGTCTACTACTGGCATTATCTCGACCAGGAAGTGCTGATGAAACCGGTGGACATCCGGCAGGTAGGAACCAAATATGGAATTCCGATTCTGTTCCCGACACCGAACCGGATGGAAGACGGCGTCTTTGAGTGGAAGGGAAAGCAGTACCAGATGGACAAACGCGGCGAACGCGTAATGATCCATGGAATTGTGAAAGATGAACCCTGGACGGTGATACGTGAGGAGGCCGGGGAAGATTCGGCGGTGTGTGAGGCCGCTATCCGGATTGGGGCGCTGGATGACCTGTATCAGGCATTTCCGTTTCCCTGCACACTGACGGTGCGGTATATCCTGACGGCGACCGGTCTTCACATGGATATGAAAGTTACCAATGACGGCATAGAGGAGATGCCCTTTGGTTTTGCAGTTCATCCGTATTTTTCAAAGCAGGGAGATGCAGGAAAGGTATACCTGAATGTCCCTGTCAGACGGGTGTATGAAACGGACGATGCGCTCATTCCATCCGGTGAGATTATTGAAATGGAGAAGTCCAAACGACCGGACGGCGAGGGACATACGGTGGAGAGCCTTTATCTTGACAACGTATTTCGCGGCATGACGGAGGATCTCGAGTCGACAGTGACGTGGAAGTCATTCCGGCTGCATCTGACGGCGTCAGACTGTTACCGCAATGTGGTGGTTTTCACACCGCATGACCGTCCAGGCTTCTGCATTGAACCGCAGACCTGCTCAACCAACAGCATCAATCTGTATTCAAGAGGCCTGATCGATGAGAGCGGCCTGCTGATTCTGCAGCCGGGAGCCGAATTTACCAGCTGGGTGGATTATCGGATAGAACGGCTGGACGGCTGAAAGAATTGGAGGGACAGGCATGATTCGGAAGACTAAAATTGTTTGTACCATAGGACCGGCGACGGACAGCGAGGAAATGATCGGCCGGCTCATGGATGCCGGAATGAACGTCTGCAGACTGAATATGTCCCATGGAAGTTATGAGGAGCACGGACAGAGAATTGAACTGATCAAGCGGCTGCGCAGGGAAAAGAAGATCCCGGTGGCGATCATGCTGGATACCAAGGGCCCGGAAGTCCGGACAAAGACGCTGAGTGAGGGAAAAGTGACACTGGTACCCGGCCAGGAATTCGTTCTTACGACCCGGGAGGTGGACGGAGATGCGCATGAGGTGGGAATCACATATGAGCGTCTGCCGTCTCTGCTCAAGGCGGGCGACCGTCTGTCCATAGACGACGGACTCCTGTCCATGGTTGTCCGGCGTATCGAAAAAGAAACGGATGTCGTCTGTGAGGTACTGAACGGCGGCGTCCTGGGCGGGCGCAAAGGAATTTCCGTACCGGATGTGGATCTGCAGATGCCGTCCATCGGTGAGAAGGACCGCAGCGACATTCTCTTCGGGATCGAGCATGGCATCGATCTGATCGCAGCCTCGTTTGTCTGCCGCGCCGGGGATGTACTGACGATCCGTAAGCTTTGCGCGGACAACGGGGGAAGCGGTATACGGATTTTCTCCAAAATTGAGAACCGGATGGGGGTCAACAACTTTGATCAGATCCTGAAGGTATCGGACGGCATCATGGTTGCAAGAGGCGATCTGGGTGTTGAAGTAGATATGGAAGAGGTTCCGGTTCTTCAGAAAGAGTTTATTCATAAATGCAATCTGGCTGCCAAACCGGTTATCACGGCAACGCAGATGCTGGATTCCATGATCAGGAATCCACGCCCGACCCGTGCAGAGGCCAGTGATGTGGCTAATGCCATCATCGACGGAACAGATGCCATCATGCTCTCAGGAGAGACGGCCGCCGGAAAATATCCGATTGAGGCGGTGAATACCATGGTGCGTATCGCTTCCTATATTGAATCCCATCAGCTGAACAGCAACAGGTACAAGCTTCTTCAGGAGGCGATGCGCAGCAATACGATCAGGACCGTAGCTAATGCGGTTTCCTATTCCTGCTGTCAGATGGCCAGTGATCTGAATGCTGCAGCGATTATCACGCCCAGCAATTCCGGCACAACGGCCCGCATGGTTGCCCGCTTCCGTCCGCACTGTCCGGTGATTGCACCGACGCCCAATGAACAGGCGTATCACCAGCTGGGGCTTTCCTTTGGGGTCATTCCTGCACACATGGAGGTCAGCGGGGATACAGATTCCCTGATCAGTTCGGCAGTGGAGGCGGCGGAGGCCTCCGGATTTGTCCATCCGGGTGATATTGCCATCATTTCAGCAGGAGTTCCGACGGGCGTTTCCGGAACCACGAACCTGATTAAGGCACATATTGTGGGCGATGTGCTCCTGCGCGGCATTGGAGTCGGGGAAGGCAGCGCCAGCGGAAAAGCCTGTGTGGTCAATACGCTTTCAGACCTTGAGAGCGATTTCAGACCCGGCGATGTAGTTGTGACGAAGATGACAACGGGAGAAATGCTCCCGTATCTCAGACAGGCATCTGCGGTAATTGTGGAGAGCACAGACACGGAGTGCCATGCAGCGATTACCTGTCTGGCGCTTGGAATTCCGCTGTTTATGGACCGTACCGAACAGGCAGTTCACATGATCAAACCGGGGATGACGGTGACCGTAGATGCGGATAAGGGATTCCTTTACAATGGAATTCAGAAATAACAGAGGACAACATGTTTTATTATGATTCTACGTATATCCTGGTTCTCATCGGTTTTCTCCTGGCAATGGCTGCGGAGGGAGCTGTAAAGCATGCTTATTACAAGTGGAGCGATGTTTCAAGCCGTACCGGGCTGACCGGCAGAGAAATTGCCAGGCGGATTCTGGACGCGGGCGGGATGCAGGATGTTCCCATTCAGATGATACCGGGTGAGCTGACGGACAATTATGATCCGGCCGGACGTGTACTGAGTCTCTCACAGGACGTGTACGGTTCTGACAGCGTGGCGGCAATTGGAATTGCGGCGCATGAATGTGGTCACGCCCTTCAGGATGCGCAGGATTACAAGCCGCTGCGAATTCGCAGCAATCTGGTGCCGATAGCCAGTATCGGTTCACAGGCGGCGATTCCGCTGTTTCTGGCCGGCCTGTTTTTCTCATTCAGGCCGCTGCAGATGATCGGTATCTGCTGCTTTGTGTTTGCCGTACTGTTTTATCTGGTGACGCTTCCGGTTGAATTCAATGCTTCCGGACGGGCGGTTCAGATCCTTTCGGGCGGCATCATTCCGGAGGATGAGATGACCGGTGTGAAAAGCGTGCTGACGGCAGCGGCTCTGACCTATGTGGCCTCTGCCATTCAGGCAATGCTGCAGCTGGTCCGCCTGATTCTGCTTTCAGGCAGACGCAGGAGGGATTAAATCATGACGTTCTCCGCACAGACGAAACGGGAACTGTGCCGGATTGAACCGGAGAGTGTCTGCTGCTATCTGGCAGAACTGAGCGGAATCATCTGCGCTTCCGGTTCGATCATTTTCCGGGGACGCGGTGAAAAGCGGCTGTGCATTGAAACGGAGAACAATGCACTGGCCAGACGGATCTTCAAACTGTACAAAAGCGTATTCGATGTTGTTCCGGAACTGGTGACGCTGCATCATGCACGGCTTGGCGGACGGAACAGCTATCGGCTGAATCTTTCCAACGAGGAGGCATCCTTTGTCCTTGAAGGATGTGGAATCGATATGTCCAGGCGGACGGTTCCCAAGGACATTACGACGCGTAAATGCTGCAGAAAAGCATTCATGCGCGGGGTGTTTCTTGCCTGCGGTTCGGTAACGGATCCGGGGAAGGATGCACATCTTGAACTAGTACTCAACGATGAAGGTTTTGCTGATGCACTGCAGAAATTCATTCTGACACGGTTCAATCTGGATATCCATAAAACAGAGCGGCGCGGGATGGTGCTCCTGTATTACAAAGAGCAGGAAGCGATTACGGATACGCTCAGCATCATGGGTGCGCAGAAAGCGCGGTTTGCCATGGATGAGCTGATCATCCAGAAAGCGCTGCGAAACCGTGCGAACCGTGCGGTAAACTGTGACAGTGCCAATGTGCAGAGAACCATCAGCGCAGCTGAGAAACAGAAGACGGCCATTGAACGCGTGCTGAGCGGCGGCCGGCGCAGCGAACTGACCCAGGAACTGCTGGAGGCGGCGGAACTTCGTCTGGCGAATCCGGAGCTCTCTCTGGAGGATCTGGGAAAACTGTGCGACCCGCCGGTCGGCAAAAGCGGAATCTATCATCGTCTGCATCGGATTGAAAAAATGGCAAATGAGATGGAAGGGGCGTAGCAGATTCGATGGAACTGACAGTCAAAATGACGGTTTCCAAACCGATACTGTCGCGTGAGGCGGCAGCAATTGCCCAGCGGATGAGTGACTTTGAATCCAGCGTACTGATTCGCAAGGGAGATATGACGGTAAATGCCAAATCGCTGATTGGTCTCATCTCTCTGGAACTGTGTGAGGGGCAGGCACTGACCATTCTGGCTTCCGGTCCGGATGAGGAACAGGCCGTCTGCACATTGTCACAACTTTTGGGCGCATAAATGAAAGAAGAGGTATGATTCAAATGGGGAAGAAAAATCAACAGGAATTTGTTCAGCATATCACTGCGAGGAATGAGGATTTCTCTCAGTGGTATACAGATGTCGTTAAACTTGCAGACCTGATGGACTATACACCGGTCAGAGGATGCATGGCCATTAAACCGTATGGATATGCCATCTGGGAGCTGATTCAGAAACAGATGGACGCGGAATTCAAGCGGACCGGACATAAGAATGTGTCCATGCCCATGCTGATTCCGGAGAGCCTGCTGCTCAAGGAAGCGGACCATGTGGAAGGATTTGCACCCGAGGTTGCGTGGGTCACACAGGGAGGGACAGAGCCGCTGACAGAACGTCTGGCGATCCGGCCTACCAGTGAAACCATTTTCTGTACCATGTATGCGCGCTGGGTGCAGAGCTGGCGTGATCT
>CACXHF010000136.1 GCA_902767305.1 uncultured Eubacteriales bacterium | reverse complement strand
GAGCAGCGCACCATGATGACACTGTGGTGCATGATGCGTTCGCCGCTGATGATCGGTGGTGAACTGACAAAGAACGATACGTTTACACTTGCACTTCTGACCAATAAGGAATTGCTGGAAATCGAACATACCACTGTTTCAGCCCGGCCTATTTGCAGAAATGACAGGTACTGCATCTGGATGGCTTACAGGAAAGACGGAGCCCGATATGCGGCAGCGTTCAATCTGTCAGATGAAAAACAGAAGGTATTCATCGGGCAGGACATGCTTGAAGGAACGACAGCAAGAGCATGGGAAATCTGGACCGGCCTGGAGACTGAATGTCCGGTTCTTGAGGCCGATCTTGCACCGCATGATGTGGCGGTCTGGTATGTGGAAATTTGTTCATAAATTCTAAACAGGCTGTCCTTCTGTAGATGCAGGAGGACAGCCTGTTTGGAATACAAAGGATGGTATACAGAGCACCAGTTCATGGACGCCCTGGACAGCGGAGACTCAGAGGGGTCTGCGAAGGACAACCATATCTTTCAGACGTACGCCGCATTCGATAATCGGGTGGTCATAGTTTTTCGTAAAGAAGTCCGGAATGATGTGAGAACGGACAAAACCACATTTTTCGTAAAACGGGATCGTCAGAGGACTGTCACCTGTTCCGACCTGCAGGATGGAAAAACGATCACGGAATGTGTTGGTCAGATATGTGATCAGGGATCTTGCATAGCCTCTTCCCTGCCATGACGGGTCAGTTGCAAGGTTCTTGATTTCCAGAATTCCGTTGCCCTCGTCTGTAACGACGCATTCGCTCTTGACACCATGATCGTCAAGAACGAACATTCGGCCCTGGTTAAGATAACGGTCGATCATCTGTTCCTGCTCATCTGCCAGAAGAAGCAGAGGCAGAAAGGCTTTTTTATCAGTCGTGATTTCGTAAATGTCCATTCAGTTACCTCCTCTGATGATAGAAACGCTCAGGCTTCAAGTGGTTGGGAAAGCCTCTGAAACGGTGCAGGTCGGAAATTTTCTCCGGATGACAGATGGTGATGTGCACCGAAAACCCTGGATTTGTGTCATAAGGCGGATTGTATCACGGACAGGCACGGCTGAAAAGATCCGGATGTTCAGGAAAAGCGGAAAAACGTCAATATTTTTGTAGAAAATGCAGAAGTTCTGTGGTAGAATATTGACAGGCTTTTATAGTGGGTTTTTCTTCCAGAAGACAGAAGCATTGTTATTTGGACTGGATTTCTGAATGCTTCGACGGTCTGTAAGTGTGTTTTGGAATAATTTTGTCAGGAGATGCGGAGAATACTCTGCCGGAGAGAAAATGAACAATAAGCGGCTCTCAAATGCTGGAAAGACGTTTGATAAATGGATGAACGGATTGCACCCGGCCAGAAAGGAATCAGTTATTGGCATAGTGGTGCTATTCTTAATCTTCGTAATCGTCTCCGTCTTTGTCAGACGAACATCATTGTCAGATGCAGTGCTGTTTTTTAACGGACGTCCAACGCCTGTACGTGCATTTACCGGAGCGTTTTCAAATGTGGCAAATCTTTGTCTGATTCTGATGGTTGTTTTTTATGGAAAACTGGGATTCATCTTCGCTGTTGTGATTCTGCTGGTTCAGTTTCCGGGCATATTATTCAATATTTTCGTGATTCATAACTATTCCAGTATCTCCGGCGTGTTTACCAATGTGTTTGCACTTGTTGCGATAGTTCTGATTTATCGGAATAACGAAAAAAGCAAGAAGTATCAGGAAAAAATCCATACTCAGGCGGTGACGGATGCTCTGACAGGGTTGCCGAACCGCTTTGCCTGTTCGGAAGTCATGGATATGCTGATCCGTCAGAAAAGCCGTTTTGCCATTGTGACATTCAATCTGAACAATTTCAAGAGTATCAACAGTACGATGGGAATGCAGACCGGAAATGATGTTCTGATTGAAATTGGCAGACGTCTCAGTCAGGCGGCTGAAAAGGAAGTTTCCGGGACAAAGGATATTGTAACCTGTCAGGGGGGCGATGAGTTTTCCCTGCTTGTTTGCGAATATAAGACCGAACAGCAGCTGTGTGATACGATTGACTATTACAGAAACGTCATTGAAGAGAAAATTACACTGGATGACTGTGACTATTTCCTGACATCCAGCATTGGCTATGCGGAATACCCGACTGATGCTGATGACAGCAATGCGCTTCTTTCAAATGCTAATATTGCGATGCTCGCTGCAAAACACAAGCTCGCCAGTGAACGTATCTGCCGTTATTCAAGAGAACTGTCCAGATATGAGCACTATCTTGAAGTCGAACGGAAGGTCCGGCTTGCACTTGAAAACGATACCTTGTATTTCAATCTTCAGCCGCAGTATGATGTCTCTCACAGGCTGATCGGTTTTGAAGCACTGGCGAGGATGAAAGATGAAGATGGGAATTTTATCAGTCCGGCTGATTTTATTCCGGTAGCGGAATCGGCAGGTCTGATCGATCAGGTTGACCTGTGTGTGTTCCGGAAATCGGCAGAGTTCTTTGGACGGCTGATCCGTGAAACCCATTCGGATATTACGCTGAGTGTCAATGCATCTGTCAAGCATCTCATGAAAAATGATTTCCTTGACGAAGTCAGGGAGGTTCTCAGAGTCAGTGGTGTGCCTGCTAACCAATTGGAGATCGAGATTACTGAATCAATCATGATAGACTCTGTGGAGAAAGCCCTGCAGTGCATCTGTGAACTCAAGAAGATGGGAATTCGGATTGCCATTGACGACTTTGGAACAGGGTATTCCTCTCTCAGTTATCTCAATACTTTCCCTGCGGATAAGCTGAAAATTGACAAATCATTTGTTGATAAAATCAATCACAGTGATTCCTCCAAGAAGTATATCGCGGCAATCGTGACAATTGGTCATGTGATGAATTTTAAGGTCATTTCAGAGGGCGTCGAGGAAAAGGAACAACTGGATACACTTCGCAGTATCGGATGCGACTACATCCAGGGATTTATTTGGGGACGACCGATGTCAGCAGAGGATGCAGAAAAGCTGACAATCCAGCAGATGCAAAATAAGGATGCACTTTATACGTCAGATTAAAAAAATTCTGTAAAAGGGATAAATTTCTGCTGATAACACTTTCGACAAAACAGAGCAAATTCGCTATGCGAGAGCTGCTAATGGAATGCATGCCTGCAGCAGTTCGAGAAGACCGGAATGACAGGAAAATCCTACAAAGCGTGGCTGCAAGTGTAAACAAGGAAAGTGCTGTTCGACGTATAAACCCGTAAAAAATCAGGGGGCAGGCAGAGAAATGAATTATAAACAGCCGTGTTTGGATTCAAACACGGCTGTTTTTTTCAGAATAAAGAATGGAAAGGAAAGTGAGACAATGATGCGGAACAGTCAGCGGCTTCGGCAGCTTTCCCCGGAGGTAGATCCTCTGCGGATAGGAACAGGCTGGAAACCGGAGGACCTGGAAAAGGTACAAGTGTTTATTGAGAGTACATTCGGAGACAGCCATCCCGGTTCCGGGCATCTGGACCGGCTGGTGGAAAAAGCCCGTCAGGGAGTTGCAGATGCCGGCGGATATGGTGCACGTTATTTTTGTACAGACATGTGCGACGGAGAAAGCCAGGGGCATGATGGAATCAATTATTCACTGGTCAGCCGTGAAATGATTGCCAACATGATTGAAATACAGGCCAATGCGACGCCTTTTGATGCCGGCATTTACATCGCCAGCTGCGATAAAGGAATGCCGGGAAACCTTATCGGCATGGCCAGGGTAAATATTCCCTCAGTGATGGTCACCGGCGGAACTATGGCAGCCGGTCCGGATCTTCTGACTCTTGAACAGCTGGGGATGTACAGTGCCCGGTATGAGCGCAGGGAAATTGGGGAAGAAAAGCTGCAGTGGGCTAAGCAGAATGCCTGTCCGGGGTGCGGCGCCTGTTCTTTTATCGGAACGGCATCCACCATGCAGATCATGGCAGAGGCTCTGGGACTGTCCCTGCCGGGCAGTGCTCTGCTTCCGGCCAACAGTCCGGATCTGCTTGATTATGCCTATCGTGCGGGAAAAACGGCAGTTCGTTTGGCCTGTGAACCTGGCATGCGGCCGAAGGAACTTGTGACGGCAGAGAGCTTTGAGAATGCAATCCTTGTTCATGCAGCTATCTCCGGTTCGACCAATGCACTTCTGCATCTGCCTGCCATTGCCTATGAATACGGAATTGAAATTACAGGTGAAACCTTTGACCGGCTTCACCGTGGTGCACACTACCTCCTGGATGTGCGTCCTGCGGGAAGATGGCCTGCGGAGTTCTTTTATTATGCTGGCGGTGTACCGGCGATCATGGAGGAGCTGCGCCCTTATCTCCATCTGGATGCCCGCACAGTGACGGGAAAGACATTGGGTGAAAATCTGCAGGATCTGAGGAATACCGGTTTCTATGAACGGTGTGCCAAACGTCTGGAAGAAGCAAACCGGCGCCATCATACACAGGTGACCAGAGAGGACGTCATTCGTCCATTTGACCGGCCTATCGGGACAGACGGCTCGATTGCGGTTTTGTACGGAAATCTGGCTCCGGAGGGGGCGGTGATCAAGCATACGGCTTGTCCGAAGGAAATGTTTGAGGCAACGCTTCGTGCCAGACCCTTTGACAGTGAAGAGGCGTGTATCGATGCAGTCCTTCATCATCGGGTACAGCCCGGGGATGCAGTCTTTATTCGATATGAAGGCCCGAAAGGTTCTGGAATGCCGGAAATGTTTTACACCTCGGAGGCAATTTCGTCGGATGCTGAACTGGGCAGGAGCATTGCACTGATTACGGACGGGCGTTTTTCCGGTGCATCTACAGGTCCGGTGATCGGGCACTGTAGTCCGGAGGCACAGGCAGGCGGACCGATTGCTCTGGTAGAGGAGAATGATCTGATCTATCTGAATGTCCGGGAACGCCGGCTTGAAATTGTCGGGATAAAAGGAGAACGGAAAACGCCGGAGGAGATAGATAGTATACTTGCAGAGCGGCGCAGGCACTGGCATAAAAAACCGCTCCGCTTTAAAGGCGGTGTACTGCGACTTTTCTCAGAACTGGCTGCCTCTCCGATGAAAGGCGCTTATCTGGATTATGACCGTCGGGATGAGCGATGAGAGAAAAAACGGATATCTGTTCCAGAACAGTTTGACAGGACAATGCCGATCCTTTCGGTTTCCCTTTTCGGGGAGGGTGATGGAACGGAGTACCGCCATAGGAGAGGAAAATGAATGTGGAGTTACTGGACTTGAAAGTACTGAGCTGCTTTATGTATGTGTCTTTAGTGGGCTGGATATGTCTGATCTCAGGAGTCATTGGAACGCTGCATTTCGGATATCGGGAAAGAACACAGACAAGACGCACCGAGGCGGAATTTGTCAGATATCAGAAGGCACAGCGGAAAAGGGGAAAGCATTCCTGGAAAACAGTCTATCTTCCGATTCTGCGTTATACAGCGGATCTTCAGAATCTCACTATTGCATCTTCCAATTATCATGAAAAGGAGGTATTGACTCCCGGGGATAAGGTGATCATTTTCTATAACCCGAACAGACCGGAGAAGTTTCGGACGGAAGAGGAGAACAATGAAGGAAATGATTTCATGATTCGTTTGGGCGGGGCGATCATCTGTGCGGCGGTGGTAATCAGTTTGGTGGCAGAAATCTTTGTGTTTAAAGAACTTATCAGATTCTGAATTCAGAGTAGAGGTGAGAGAATGCCGTTTCAGATTATTCGAAACGATATTACCCGGGTGAAAGCAGATGCCATTGTGAACACGGCAAATCCGAAGCCGTGCTTCATGCGGGGAACGGACGGTGCAATTTATGCGGCAGCAGGGAAGGAACTGCTGCTGGCTGCACGCAGACGGATCGGAGACATCGCACCGGGACAGGCGGCATATACAGATGCTTTTGCGCTGCAGGCAAAATATATCATCCATACTGTCGGGCCGGAATGGACGGGCGGAGAACGGGGAGAACGGGATCTGCTGCGGTCCTGTTACGCAAATTCGCTGGATCTGGCAGCAAAACTGAAATGCAGCAGCATCGCCTTTCCGCTGATCTCCTCGGGTGTATATGGTTTTCCTGAGGAAGAGGCACTGAATATAGCGCTCTCCGAAATCGGAGAATTTCTTCTGACGCATGAGATGGATGTATTTCTGGTTGTCCTGAACCGGAATGCGCTGAAACTGTCTGAAGCTCTGTTAGGGGATATTGAACAGTATATTGATGATCATTCGGCATCGGGGCTTCTGAAAAAAGAGTACGGCGGGGACGTGCTGTATGCGAGACGAAGAGAGAACAGACCGACACCGCCGGCAAATGATGTACTGTATGAGAAAAGCAGTTCTGCCTGTGATTATGGGATCGAGGAAGAAACTGACGGTGTCAGCATCTGCGGGGCTTTCACAAGCCCGGAAATGCCGATCGGTGCACGAAAAAGCCTTGATGAGGTGTTGAAAGACACTGGGGAAACCTTTCAGCAACGTCTTCTCAGGCTCATTGATGAAAGCGGAATGGATGATGTGACGGTCTATAAAAAAGCGAATATTGACAGGAAAGTTTTTTCACGTATCCGCTGCAGGGAGGACTACCGACCGAAGAAAAAAACGGCAGTGGCTTTTGCCATAGCGCTGGAACTTGATCTGCCGACAACACGAGACCTGCTTTCCAGGGCGGAGATTGCCTTTTCGCCCAGCAGCAGATTTGATCTCATCGTTACGTATTTCATTGATCACAAAATCTATGACATATTCAAACTCAATGCGGCACTGTTCCGATATGGTGAACAGACTCTCGGGGAGTGAAAGCGCATCCGTTCTCTTATTAACCTTTTGAATTAGAGATTGTCGGTGAACCAGAGTGCTTCAGCGACTGCGCAGAAAGATCGAATTCAGCAAGGTGCAGCGTGACATCAGAGCGTCTCTCCAGAGACGCTTTTTCCTGTTTCAAAAAAGAAGGTTCTCTGTTATAATAAACATGACAAACTATTGTCGTGTTTATTCCTGTATTATACGTACGGAGCGTGAGAAAATGAAGACAGACAGGCTGATCGGGATATTGTCTATTCTGCTGCAGAAGGAGAAGACAACGGCACCGGAACTTGCGAAAAGGTTTGAGGTTTCGAGGAGAACGATCAACCGGGACATCGAAGATCTTTCCAGGGCTGGTATTCCGATCAGAACTGTTCAGGGATCCGGCGGAGGCATCAGCATCATGGAGGGGTATCGGATGGACCGGACAATTCTGACGTCCAGAGACATGCAGATGATTCTCGCCGGACTCAGAAGCCTTGACAGCGTAAGTGGAAGCCGGTACTACAGTCAGCTGATGGAAAAACTTCAGTCCGGATCCTCTGAGTTCATCAGTGGAAGGGATTCCATCCTGATAGATCTTTCTTCCTGGTACAGGTCTTCTCTTGCTCCGAAGGTTGAGGTGATTCAGCGTGCAATTGAGAACAGAAAGCTTCTGACGTTCAGGTATTATGCACCATCCGGAGAAAGCAGCCGAATCATTGAACCGTATTATCTCGTTTTTCAATGGTCAAGCTGGTATGTATGGGGATGGTGCACGACAAGGGAGAACTTCAGACTGTTCAAATTAAACCGCATGGAAAGTGTCACGGAGACCGGCTGCAGTTTTGACAGCCGGAATGCTCCTGTGCCGGATTTCTCAAGTGAAAAGGTATTTACGGGAGGAATCCGGGTGAAGGCGCTGTTTACACCGGATATGAAATGGCGGCTGGTCGAGGAGTTCGGACCAAATTGCTTTACGGAAGCGGATGACGGCCGACTGCTTTTTTCTGAGGAGTATACGGACATGGATCGTCTCGTTTCATGGCTTCTGACTTTCGGAGCTAAAGCAGAGGTACTGGAACCGATAGAGGCCCGCATTCGGATCCGCAAAAATGCGGAGAAAATACTACAGATTTACAGGGAGGATCAGTCTCATGAAGCTGGACGGGTTTGGAATCATGGTGGATGATATGGCGGTGATGGTTCGGTTTTACAGAAATGTCCTGGGATTTGAAATACAGGAGGATGAGAACACATCAAATGTATTTCTGCAGAAGGATGGAACCCTTTTTCTTCTTTACAGAAAATCAGATTTTGAAAAGATGACAGGCCGCACGTTTTCCTATTGCAGCGGCGTGAATGGTCATTATGAAATTGCTCTTGGTGTGGAAAACTATGCAGAGGTAGATGCTGCCTATGCGAAGGTTATCAGTGCAGGAGCAACACCGGTTATGGAGCCGACCACCGAACCGTGGGGCCAGCGTACGTGTTATATTGCAGATCCGGAGGGAAACCTGATTGAGATCGGATCATTTGTGAAGGAGTGAGGACCGTGGCGTTTGATTTCAAAAAAGAATACAAAGAGTTCTATATGCCAAAAGGGAAGCCCTCCATCATTACGGTACCGCCCATAAATTATATCGCTGTTCGGGGAGCAGGCGATCCAAACCGGGAGGATGGGGAATACAGAGCAGCCATCGGTCTGCTGTACGGCATTGCCTATGCCATCAAAATGAGCAGGAACGGCGATCGCAGAATCGATGGATACTTCGATTTCGTCGTTCCGCCACTGGAGGGATTCTGGTGGCAGGAGGGAATCTTCGGAGTTGACTATGCACATAAAGAGCATTTCCAATGGATAGCCGTTATCAGGCTGCCGGACTTTGTGACAAAAACGGACCTTGACCGGATAAAAGAAGAAACGGCGCTGAAAAAGAAGATGGATTTTTCGAAGATAGAGTTTTTCAGATATGATGAGGGAACCTGTGTTCAGTGCATGCATATCGGTTCATATGATGATGAGCCGGCAACGGTCGAACTCATGCATCGTCTGGCAGAGGAACAGGGGTATCTGCCAGACATTACAGACCGGCGTTTGCACCACGAGATCTATCTGAATGACGCGAGAAAAACAGCACCGGATAAACTGAAAACAGTGATACGGCATCCGATCAGGAAAAAATGAGGATTATTCTGCAAACAACAGCCAGATCAGCAGCTTTCCGGTCCGGGCGGAAACTTATGAAATGTGATAAGGACGAAACCGTCTTCTGCCGTTGCAGGGGAATGACTGACGACATATCTTCTGAACGAAAAAGACCCGCTTCTGATGTCAGAAGCGGGTCTTGTCAGAGCGTTATTCCTTCCATCTGATGCCACCGTCTGCGGAAGTAGTGGGCAGCCATCTTGGGACGACGGTCGCGGGTAAACAGGCCTTTCCTGTTTCCACCAACACGCATGGGTCCCTGGCAGGTGCTGAAATCGGCATAGTTCCAGGGCATCTCTCCAACTACGAAGGGCCGCTCATCCAGACAACTGTTAATCGTCTCATAATAAGCAACCTGGAACTCCTCGGAGAACATGTCAGGAGCGGCAGAATGGAGACCAGCAATTGTATCTGCTCCATACTCGGAGAGAACCAGGGGCTTGCCTTTTTCAGCCCACCAGTCCAGTTCCATCCGGAATGCATACTGAGCTGTTTCGAGATCGCCGGAAAGATTATACCAGCCGTAATAGCGGTTGATGAAGACGATATCCATAGCGGGGATGATTCGATCTTTTTCATAAATATTCTGGCAGCCGACAAGGGTGACAGGACGGTTTTGGGGATCTGTCTCATGAGCCAGCCGATAAAGCGGCCACCAGTAATCATAGGCTTTATCCGGCATGGCGTCTGTGCTGGGCTCGTTGCCGAGACTCCAGACGACAACAGAGGGGTGGTTCTTGTCCCGGCGGATGAGGGCTTTAAGGACTTCGGCATGGTAGGAAGCCAGATCCCAACCGTAATGCTCATCTGCCCACATGCCGACGGCAGGTGTTTCGTCGACAATGACAATGCCTTCCCGGTCGCATAGATTGTACATTTCCTCAGCATAGGGATAGTGGCTGGTACGGAAACAGTTGGCGCCGAGCCAGTGATAGAGATTGATGTCTGTCATGTTGAGGCACTGGTCAAGGCCGCGGCCGTGGAACGGGCTGTCCTCATGCTTGCAGGGACCGTGGAAATGGAACGGTTTTCCATTAATCAGGAACTGAGCACCCTCGATGCGAACCTCACGAATGCCGAAGGATTGTTCGTAGACATCCTCTCCAAAGCGAATCCGGGCATTGTACAGGTAGGGAGTTCCAGGCCAGGGTTCCCAGAGATGCGGATGTGCGATCTGAAAATGTCCTTCCGGACCGGACGCAGAGGCGACTTTAATTCCGTCAGCGTCGTATACTTCAATACTGACCTCTCCGATACCGACGGTTTCGACGGAATAGCGGACGATGCCGGAGAGAGAGGGGAGGAGAGTAATATCCTCAATGCGGGAAAACGGGGTTGAACACAGGCGAACTGGTCGGTTGATGCCCGCATAGTTGAAAAAGTCAAAGGCAGGCAGGTTGATGCCTTTTTCCTGCTGCAGGCGTTTTCCGGCTTCAACGGCGGTGATGCCAGGATTGTCGGATCCGAAGAAAGCGGTACCGCCCTCTGTGCCGATGGGCAGGGTGCTGTGGTTGATGCGGTTGTCAACTTCGACTTCCAGCAGTACTTCGCTGCCGGGTTCAGCTAGACCGGTAAGGTCGACTTCAAAAGGCAGAAATCCTCCGCGATGCTGCGCGGTTTCCTGTCCGTTGATGAAAATCCGGGCGTTGTGCGTAACAGCATCAAACCGCAGGAAAATACGCTGATTTCTGAGCATACATGGAATAACAAAACGGGTGCGATACCAGGCGAGCCCTGCGTGGTTTCGGAATTCCGGGTCCGGACTCTGATCGTTATAGGATGCAGGAACGGCAATGTTCTGCCAGGGATGATTCGGACTGAATCGGAATGACCAGATTCCAGAAAGATCCTGGATGGTCCGGACAGAATTGGACTGGGGATATAGCATGTGAACCTCCTTCACAGATCAGTCAAAGTGTCGGACACCCAGGTGGGCACCGCAGCTTTCACGGATGACCAGTGAACATTCTACATTATTATTGAAAGAAATCATGCGGTTTCCCTGAATTGCGGCGATCAGTTCGGCCATGGCAGTACAGCCATGGGTTCGGGGGTGCAGATCGACGGTGGTCAGAGATGGGGTGATGGATGGGGCAAAGAAAGTGTTGTCGCAGCCAACGATGGCCATATCTTCCGGAAGACGGAAATGGTGGCGATGAAGCTGAGAGATGGCTCCCAGAGCGACGAGATCATTTATGGCAAAAATGGCGGTAGGATAATCTTTTGGATCGAGGGAGCCCAGCAGCATGTTAATCGCCAGTTCGCCCGCGGGGACGGTGCACCCGGTCAGGGCGGTATAATCCTGACGATCGATGCATCCAAGACGGAGGACTTCTTCATGATAGGCGTTTTCACGAATGTTGCTGAAACTGGCAGATCGGTCTCCACCAATGAAAGCAATACGGCGGTGACCGAGCATGGTCAGGTGCGCCATGCTTTTGCGGACGCACTGAGATGGATCTGAGGTCAGAGAACCACATTCAACCCCTTCGATGGGTGGACCGATTGCAACCAGAGGCATGGCCTGCTGCAGACGACGAAGGCAGATGCGGGTCTGGTCCTGACGGGTGATGCTCTCGACGGCAAAACCGGCCAGCAGCACACCGGCAGGTCGATTGGCCAGGAGATCCTCTGTGATTCGTTCAATTGGCGTGGTGTCAGGATAGCTGTACAGCATGGGCAGGTAGCCGGCACGGACGGCTTCAGAGGAGGCGCCAGAGCATAGGGAGGCATAGTAGGGGTTCTGCTGGGAGGAGAGTACCATGGCAATGGCCCGGTTTTCCTGTTTGGACGTCACGGATTTATAGCCAAGAACCGATATGGCTTCCTCCACTTTGGACCGGGCACCGGCACTGGCACTGCCGCCGGAGAGAACTCTTGAAACGGTGGCTATGCTGACACCTGCATGCTCGGCAACATCGTAGATGGTGGGGGATTTATCATTCATGGAGTCATCTCCTTGTCTGCTGTTGAGGGAGAAAACGATTATTCGGGTTTGCTCCGCAATTCCGGTTCTTATTCTAGCATACTTCCTGCTGGAAGACAATGTAAATTTACATAAATGATGTGTAAATTTACAATTAATCCTCGAAAAATTTCATGAGTGTATTGACAAGTTTTCAGAAGTGCAGTAGTATATAGCCAGATTTGAGCGGCTGAGAGGAATGCAGGCGTGTAAGCAGGATGAAATAATTCTGGAAGTACTTACAAACCGTTTCCACAGGATGCTCGGACAAAAATTACAGGAGGTTTTCTTATGAAAAAGGCAATCGCAATGCTTCTGGCGGCTGTGATGCTCTTCGCGATGACGAGCTTCTCTTTCGCTGAGGGGAACAAGGTCCTGACTATCGTTGCATGGGATGCAAACACCACCGGTTATCTGATCGCACAGAAAGAGGCTTATGAAGCTTCTCATCCGGGCGTGACTATCGAGTACATTGATGTGTCCTCCCAGGACTATGACACCAAAGTTGCAGCCATGCTGGCTGGCGGCGATACCAGTGATATCTACATGGTAAAGGATATCCCTGCGCTGCTCAACTGGTATGAAGCCGGTTACACCCTTAACCTGAATGACTACATGAAGAAAGCCAACTATGATGTTTCTGGCTTTGTCGGCATGGAAGTCAACTACGCCATGAACGGTGAGCAGATTGCACTGCCTTTCCGTTCTGACTTTGAAATCCTCTTCTACAACAAGGATCTGTTTGACGCTGCCGGTGTTGCTTATCCGACCAACGACATGAGCTGGGAGGAGTACAAGGAGAAGGCTCTGAAGGTTGCTGATCCTTCAAAGGACATCTACGGAACACACTATCACACCTGGCTCTCTACTGCAGTCAACTATACCGTGGCTGACGGCGTGAACACCCTGATCGACGGCGAATACAGCGATCTGGCCTATTTCTATCAGATTATCCAGGATCTCGAGGATGCACAGGCCTGCATGCCTTACAGCGAGATCAGCGCTGCCGGACTGCACTACTCCGGCGCATTCGGCAACGGCAACATCGCCATGATGCCGATGGGTTACTGGTATGTGGCTACCTTGATCACCAACATCAAAGATGGCGCGTATAAAGTGAAGAACTGGGGACTTGCCTCCATGCCGACCAAGGAAGGCGTTGCTGCTGGTTCTACTTTCGGCAACCTGACTGGTGTTATGATCAACAAGGCAAGCGCTCAGCAGGATCTGGCCTGGGATTACATCGCATGGCTGTGCGGTGAGGAAGGCGCGAAAGTCACTGCAGGTGCCGGCAACCGTCCTGCATGGGTATCCGAGGGCGTTGCGGACGTCATGTCCTCCATTGACGGATTCCCGACCGATGAAGGTTCCAAGGCTGCTCTGCTTCCTACTTATGTGGCTATCGAGATCCCCGGAACTGCGCTCTCCTCTCAGATCTCTTCTATCCTTGGTGAGGAGCATTCCGCAATCATGACCCGTGAGATCACGATCGAGGAAGGCATTGCGAACATGAACGAGCGTGTTCAGGAACTCCTTCAGAAGTAATCCGAATCCCGATTGAAATCCTGCGGGAAGTGCGTAATATCTCGCACTTCCCGCTTCTTTTTAAGCGAAAGGAGACCCCATGAGTGAGAGAGTTAAACCGAGAAAGCATAGAATGAGCCGTCTTGAACGAAAGAACACGCTCATTGCTTACAGCTTTCTCGCACCGAATTTCCTTGGATTTGCCATTTTCACCCTGATTCCGGTCATCCTGTCGGTTGTCATGTCATTCACCGAATGGAAAGGCGGTTCTCTGACCACCATGAAATGGGTCGGCTGGGACAATTATGCGACCATCTTCAATACCGCAAAAGTGGGAAAACAGATGGCTGAAAACGGTTTTCTGGCGGGCATTAATTACTTCTTTTCCAAAGTGGATCTGGGTATTTCACTGAAGAATACGGTGTTTTTCACAGTGGTTACGGTGCCGCTCAGTCTGATCTGCGCAGTAATGCTGGCACTTGTTCTCAACCATTCAGTGAAAGGCTCTGTCGGTTTCCGTGCGGTTCTCTTTTTTCCTTATGTTGCTTCGATGGTTGCCATCTGCGTCTGCTGGAACTTTATGCTGATGAAGAACGGTCCGGTGAACCAGATGCTGATGTTCTTCGGAAGTTCTTTCAATAAAAGCTGGACGGCAGACAGCAAAATGGCCATGTGGGCTATTGTTCTGGTCAGTGTATGGCGGAACATGGGGTATTACATGGTTATTTATCTGGCAGCACTGCAGGGCGTACCAAGGGAACTCTATGAGGCAGCGACTGTGGATGGCGCCAACAAGTGGCAGCAGTTCCTCAATGTGACGCTGCCTCAGCTGCGTCCTACCACATTTTTTGCCTCTATCATGCTGATCATCGGCTGCTTCAAGATTTACGACACTGTTGCCATCATGACAAACGGCGGACCGGGACGCGCTACGAAAATGTTGGTTCTGTATATCTATAATGAAGCGTTCACCAACTTCAACTATGGAGTGGCCAGCGCCATTGCCATGATTCTCCTTGTCATCGTTCTGCTGGTGACTATCCTGCAGTTCAGCATGGAGAATCGCTATTCAAATAACTAAGAGAGGAGGCCGGAAAATGAAAACATCTGCAAAAGTGTTCAATTCTCAGGATCAGATCACACCTGCAAAGATTCTGGTTTATATTCTGCTGATTCTGGTATCGGTGTTTACTCTGATCCCGTTTGTTTGGATGATTTCAGCCTCTCTCAAACTGGACCGTGAGGTATTCACGTTCCCGATGCAATGGATCCCGGAGACACCACACTGGGAAAACTATCAGGTAATCTGGACGAAAGTTCCGATGCTTACTTACTTTAAGAACACGGCCATCATCGCCATTTGTGTTACATTCATTCAGACCCTGACGTCTTCCTTTGCAGCATATGCGTTTGCAAAACTGAATTTCAAGGGACGAAATGTGCTGTTTCTGTGCTATATCGGAACCATTGCGGTGCCGTGGCAGGCATACATGCTGCCTCAGTTCATCCTGATGCGTTCCATGGGCCTTTATGATAAGCTGCAGGCGATTATGGTTCTGCAGGCCTTCTCAGCCTTTGGTGTTTTCCTGATGCGTCAGTTTTATCAGAATGTTCCATCGGATCTGTGTGAAGCGGCGAGAATTGACGGTCTCAGCGAGTATGGTATCTGGGCAAGAATCATGCTGCCGCTTTCAACGGCAGCCATCGCCACACTGGTCATTTTCACATTTGTCGGCACCTGGAATGACTATATGGGTCCAATGATTTACCTGACCCGTGAGGAAAATAAGACCATTCAGGTTGGTCTTCGTCGATTCATTCAGGAGAATTCTACTGATTATCACCTGATAATGGCGGCTTCTGTTGTTTCGCTTGTTCCTGTTACTGTAGTATTCCTGTTCCTGCAGCGTTATTTTATTGAAGGAATAGCAACAAGCGGCCTGAAAGGATAAAATTGTCGGGAGGCATGCTCATTGCCCGGCGTTGAAGCGGCAAGACCGCCTGCCGGATTCTGGGCATTCCTCTTTTTTTGATTTGTCACCCGGCATTTTCACTGTACAGAGATGCAAACATGATAAGTAATGTAATGCATCAGGTCTGGTCTTAAGGGAATATCTGCCATCGCGAATGCACGAAAAGATAAACCTGACAATAATCGCAAGACAGCAGATCCTGTTTGGTCTGTCTGTTGGAGGAAAATGCCTTCAGATTTGGAGAAAGATATGATTACGGATGCTTTTGCAAAAGCGGTACAATCAGCCGGAATCCATGGAGGATGGACGTTCTTTCCGGTTGACGGGGATCCTGCGTGGCAGGCACTTTCGACGGAGGACCGGGAGCAGATTCGGGAACTGTGGGAATCTTTTCGGGGACAGTCCTATCCCATGCGTACCCTGACCGGATTCATGGAATTTGTGAGGTCCGGGAGTCGGAAGAGCGATGAAACACCGTATTTTTTCCGCAGGCGGAAACTGTGTACAGCCGCACTGGCCTGCCTGACGGGAAACCGTGAAGCAATGGACGATGTGCTGGACGGTATCTGGTGCATCTGTGAGGAAAGCACGTGGGTCATCAGTGCACACAATGTGAATCCCATTCCCGGTGCACCGACACCGGCAGAGAGACCTATTCCGGATGTTGAGGAAGTGTACATCGATCTGTTTGCAGCTCAGACCGGCATGATTCTCGCCCTTGTTTCAAATCTGCTGGCAGATACACTGGATGCAGTGACGCCGCTTGTCCGGAAGCGGATTCATGTAGAGCTGGAGAGGCGGATTATCCGGCCTTTCCTGGAACATGACGAGTTCTGGTGGATGGGTGTACGCAGAAAGGATCTGTGTAACTGGACTCCATGGATTCTCTCAAATGTTCTGATGACTGCCTGTATCGAAGTCGTGGATGGCGAAAAGCTGTCCGGTATTCTTGAACGTGCAGCCTGGATGCTGGATCGCTGGCTGGATGTTGTACCGGAGGACGGCGGCTGTGATGAAGGCGTTGGTTACTGGAACATGGCGGGAGGCGCATTCCTTGACTGTCTTGAACTGTATGAGACAGTGACGATGGGACGGATGCAGCTCTGGACTGAACCTAAAGTACGGAATATTCTCTCTTTTCCGAAAAAAGCAGAAATCGGAGATGGATGGTTTATTAATTTTGCAGATTGTGATGCACGGCCGATTCTTTCGGGAGAGCGGATCGAGACTGCCGGCGAACGGCTTGGGGACGAGGAACTGAGGGCACTTGGACAGCGAATCCGGAATCGGGCGGGGGACGATCTTTCGGATGTTCCGCATTTCTCTCGAGTTCTTCACCGTTTGTTTCATTCCACGAGTGATCCAGCCTGTCCCGGCGAAAAAACAGACGTCTGGCTGCCGGATCTGCAGATTCGTATTGTCCGCAGAGCCGGGGCAACACTTGCGATTAAGGGCGGCAGTAACGGGGAAAGCCATAATCACAATGATGTTGGATCATTTATTCTGTTCAGAAAAGGGAAACCGCTCATTGTGGATGCGGGAAACATGACCTATACAGCCAAGACGTTTTCGGATGAGCGGTATTCTCTGTGGAATGTGCGTTCTGTGTACCATAATCTGCCGATCATAGGCGGCTGTGAACAATTGCCTGGGGAGGAATATCGCGCGGAGCGTGTCCGGAAACTGCCGGATGGACTTGCTCTCGGTCTGGAAAAGGCATATGGACAGGCAGCAAAGGTGACTGCTTATGACCGCCGCTGTGAACTTCGAAACAATGGTGAGCTGCTTATTCGGGATGAGATCACTCTCAGTATGCCGCAGCAGATTCAGTGGGTATTCATGCTTAGGGAAAAACCGGAGATTCATAAAGGGAAGGTTATAACACCTTCCATGGTCCTGCAGTTCCCTGAAAAGATGACGGCTGTGACAGAGACGATTCCGGTTGAAGATCCCCGAATGTCGTCGAGCTTCCCGGGGAATCTGTACCGTGTGATGATCAGTGCGGATGGAATCGTACTGCATGTGGAGTTTACAGTGGGGGGAGGAAAGGAAAGATGAATAAAATTCGGGAAAATCCATTGAAAACGAGGGCGGATCTGGTTCACGGAGCGATAGAGATGATCCGGCCGCTGGTTGACTGTCTGACGCCAGGCAGGGCACGGATGATTGTCGGAGAGGGAAGTGCTCATTATTCGGAAGATGTGGCCGGAATGGAAGGATATTCCCGCGTGCTTTGGGCTCTGGTGCCGATGCTTATCGGGCAGTGTCCGGAAGCAGAGCCCTACTGGATGCTGTGGCGGGAGGGACTGATTCATGGAACGGATCCGGAGCATCCGGAATACTGGGGAAAAATCCGGGACTTTGATCAGCGGATGGTGGAGATGGCGGTTATCGGTACGGGGCTGTGCTTTGTTCCGGACCGGTTTTACGGGGAACTGTCTGAAAAGGAACAGGAGAACCTGTACCAGTGGCTGAACCAGATCAATCGTTACGATATGCCGCAAAACAACTGGCGCTTCTTCCGGATTCTGGTGAATCTTGGATTTCGACGCGTCGGGCGTCCGGTGGATGAGGTACGGATGAAAGAGGATCTTGATCTGATGGAAAGCCACTATGTGGGAGACGGATGGTATTTTGATGCACCTACCAAGCGGGATTACTATACGATCTGGGGCTTTCACTACTACAGCCTCGTTTATGTTGCAGCTATGCGAGATCTGGATCCAGAGCGATGTGAACGTTTTGTCTGCAGGGCACAGCAAATTGCTCCACGCTTTGCCTGCTGGTTTGACCGCGAAGGCCGGGCAATTCCATATGGCAGAAGCCTGACCTACCGCTTTTGTCAGGGCGCTTTTTTTGCAGCCATGGCCTTTGCGGGTGTCACCTGTGAAGGCATGGATTACGGTGTCGAGAAGGGATTCCTGCTTCGGAATCTCCGGTATTGGATGCAGATGCCGATTTTTGACCGGGGCGGGGCGCTGACAGTTGGTTACGGATATCCGAATCTTTGTGTGGCGGAGGGGTATAATGCGCCTGGTTCGCCTTATTGGGGAATGAAAGCGTTCTTTGCACTGGCACTTCCCGAAGAGCATCCGTTCTGGCAGGCAGAAGAGAAGGACTACGATTCGCCGATTGTGTTTCTGGATGAACATGTGCGCATGCTCCTGACACGTGATCGGCAAAATCGTCAGGTGATTGCCTATACAGCGGGAAATCATGCGTGGGAGCATATGCATGAGCAGGAAAAGTATGAGAAGTTTGCCTATTCCTCACACTTTGGATTTTCAGTGATCAAGGAACCGACGACACTCGAAAAAGGGGCATATGACTCGATGCTGGCGGTTCGGCGGACTGGTCAGGATTTGTGGCATTCCCGATATGGGTGCAGCAGTTTTTCCCTGGAGGAAAGTGAGATTCGTTTTATCTGGTGTCCCATGGAAGGTGTTCAGATTTCGACGAAGCTGATTCCCTGTGGCAACTGGCATATCCGCAGACATGAGATAACGACGGAGTATGAGATAGAATGCGCAGAGGGTGCATTTGCAGTTCGCCGTGACTGGGCAGGTACCAGGCCTTGCGACCGGATCTCAACGGAAATCATGGCTGGTGACAATTATGCCTGTGCACACGGCGCATATGGAACCAGTGCAATTCTGGCATTGGACGGATATGAAACGGGCGAGGTGATTGCACCGGAACCCAATACCAACATGATATATCCACGAACAGTCCTGCCGATGCTTCATGCCCGGATTCAGCCGGGAAAGACGGTCCTCATCTGCGCTGTATTTGGGAGCACGGAGGATACGAAGAATTTTTTACAGGATTATGTGGAGGATGGCGGACCTGGGAAAAAAGAGATTCAGCAGATTATGGAGGAAATGAGAAATGGACAACTATGAAGCTGTATTGAAACAGGCGGCAGAAAAGTTCAGGCGGACTGCTGAGATAGCCAGGCGTGAGGGAATTCTTCCATATAAAAGTATGGATGGAAAATGGATTGCATCGCCTTATGATGGGAACAGTTGGTGGACCGGAGGATTCTGGCCTGGCCTGATGTGGCAGCTGTTTGTGCTGACCGGAGATGAATTCTTCTCGCTGGAGGCAAAGCGGGGAGAGGAAATCCTGTGCAATGAGTTCAGGTCCTTCCGTTATCTCAATCATGATGTGGGATTTATGTATCTTCTCTCCTCTGGTGCGGATTACAAGCTGACGGGAAATGAGCAGGCAAGACAGGATACGCTGCATGCGGCAAGCCTTCTCATGGGCAGGTTTAATCCAGTCGGTTATATCCGTGCGTGGAACCATCCGGATCATATCGGTTATGCGATCATTGACTGCATGATGAATCTGTCACTTCTGTTCTGGGCGTCCAGACAGACGGGTGATCCCCGTTTTGAAAAGGTGGCGCGCATTCATGCAGACATGACCCTGCGTGAATTTATTCGAGAAGACGGATCTGTCAGTCATATCATTGAACTGAATCCTGAGACTGGTGCGCGTGTGTGTGAGCATCCTGGACAGGGATATGCAATGGGGTCCAGCTGGAGCCGGGGACAGGCATGGGGACTGTACGGATTTACACTGGCTTATCTGAACACAGAGGACAGGCGTTATCTGGAAACGGCCTGTCGGATTGCTGACTATTTTATTGCCAATATCCGTCCTGATGGTCTTACTAATTGTGATTTCAGACAGCCGTCCATCCCTGAACGAATTGATAACATGGCTGGTGCTATAGCGGCCTGTGGCCTCATTGAACTCTCAAAGGCGGCGGGCAAAGCGGAGTATGAACAGGCGGCACGCCGTCTGATTGAGGGAATCATCGAGTTCTGTTGTGATTTTTCTGACCGGTTCTGCGGACTGCTGACGAAATGTACAGCCAGCTATCATGATGACGGTGCCGGACAGGAGACCAACATTACCTATGGGGATTATTTCTTTGTGGAAGCACTTGCCAAACTAAATCAGACCGATCCTATGCTTTGGCGTTAGTCCTTGCTGTGTTAAACGTACACGGCAATCAAATTAAGGAAGTTTTCGGTATAGTCTTTTTCAGGCATTTGTGGGATGCGCCGCTTATGGCGCATCCTTTTTTTTGATAGGTTGACCTGAAATCACCTGAAACACATGGAACTAAATGCTGCAAGGGATTGATTTAACGTAAACGACAGGCGTATAATCTTTATTATCCTGTTATCTGTATATATACGGTGTGATTGAACGATCATCCGTTATATCGTTGATCAGAGCGTTCGATCTGCTTCTGTCAGCATACCGGTTTCTGTAAATGGTTTCTGAGTCGGGCTGCCAGGATTCAGCTATATTTTCATTTTGTTTGCTTTCGATGACTGGATTCCACTTACAGGATTTAATTGCTTTGGTAATTTATATGTTGCGGAAACAGAACCGGGATTGTCAGTGTCCGGAGAAAAGAAACTGACGAAACCCTGGTTTCAGACAAACCGGGTGAACGAGAAGAAAAAACGGCAGTATCATGCGGAGGTTTTACAGAGGAGGGGATGAGGTGAGCTGTTCTGAGAACGCAGACGGATTTGTAGAGCTTTCACTAATTGTACCGGATATTCTCCTTGATATCAGATACTATTCTGCCTATAATTTCGTCGGTTGTCGGATAGATGGATATGAAATGCCGATCGCACTTCTTACGCGTGAAGCGGCAGATGCTCTCAGGGGCATCAATGAAAAGATCAGCAGGGACGGATACGGATTCAGGGTCTTTGATGCGTATCGTCCTCAGCAGGCAGTAGATCATTTTGTCAGATGGGCAAAGGACCCGGATGATATCCGGATGAAACATGTTTTTTATCCGGGTGTTGACAAGAGCTGTCTGTTTGAAGAGGGGTTTATCGCGTCGCAGTCGAGGCACAGTTGCGGGAGTACAGTGGATCTGACATTGTATTCCAGGCGTACCGGTGAAAATGTGGACATGGGAGGCCCGTTTGATTTTTTTGATGGAATATCCTTCTATGACTGGCCGCATCTGAGCGAACAGCAAAAGGCAAACCGCTGTTATCTGAGGGAAAAAATGACAGAAGGCGGGTTCAGACCTTATGAACGTGAGTGGTGGCATTTTACACTTGAAAATGAACCGTATCCGGACACATATTTTACCTTCCCGGTAAGATGCCGAGAAGGCGGAAAATGACAGACTGAATTGGAGGATGGAAGAATGGCAGGAAACACTTTTTTCTTTAACTGGGAAGTTGACATTGCAAGCGGACTTCAGAAACTTTTCGGACCAGATGGTATATCGCTGGTTTCCCACTTTTCCTTGTTAGGCGAGGAAATATTCATCGTTCTTCTCCTTGGTCTGCTGTACTGGAGCTATGACAAGAGAATCGGACGCAGGGTGTGTGAGAATCTCCTGATGATAAATGTATGGGGACCAATGATCAAAAATGTCTTTTTGCGCCGCCGTCCCTATTTTGATCACGAAACCATTCAAAACTATCGGACGGTAGACAAAAACGCTGATCCTTTGGATATTCAGGCACAGGGCTATTCTTTCCCGAGCGGCCATTCTGCCAATTCAGCAGGGTTGTGCTATTCTCTGGCGATGCTTCTCAAAAAGAAATGGATAGCGATTCTAGGTGTCATTATTCCGCTGCTGGTGGGATTCTCCCGGGTAGCTGTAGGTGTTCACTATATAACGGATGTACTGGGCGGATGGACACTGGGTATTCTTACTGTGGTCATTCTTAATGCACTGACAAAGGTAGTAAAAAAACGGTGGGTTCTGTATGGTGTTCTGACTTTGACAGCACTTCCGGGATTGTTTTACTGCAAAAGTACAGATTATTTCACTGGACTCGGAATGCTTCTCGGCTTCTTTGGCGCGGTTCTGTTCGAAGAACGTTTCGTGAATTTTGAAAATACCCGGAAACCGCTTTGGTTTATTCTTCGGATTGTATGCGGTTTTGCGATCTTTGGCGCTCTTAACAGCCTGCTGAAAATGCCTTTCAGTAAGGAGTTTCTGAATAGCGGGAGTACGGCGTCTCTGTATGTCAGACTGCTTCGTTATGCAGTGGTGATTTTTATTGACTTTGGAATCTATCCGATGTTTTTCAAACTGGTGGAAAGAACAAAAGAATAAGCTGTTCGATCAACTTAAAAACCCGCACTCAGGTGCGGTTTTTTGATACATTGACTGGAATCCGTTTTCAGCTTGTCCGAATCATCAGAAAGGATGCAGCCGGATAAAAAGGAACCGTCCCCGATTGGGGACGGTTCGAAATTCCGGAAGATGAAACCGGATGACCGGATTAATAGTTGGTCAGGTTGTACATCTCGATAGCGTCATTGATCTCGGCTGCGAGCTTGGCAACGCAGTCGTCCACGTCAGAGATCTCGTTGTGCACGAGCTTCTCAGTATAGGACTGAACAGTAGCGCGGGCCTGAGAGAACACGCTGAGGAGACCGCCGGCATATTCCGGAGCGGAGCTGTGGAGCTGGTCCAGAGCAACCTGGAACTGCGGATATTTCTCAACGTTGGCCTTAAAGGTTTCGGTTTCCTGTGCTTTGACGTTAACCGGGAAGTAACCGGTCTGTGCATTCCAGAAAGCCTGATTCTCAGGATTGGTCATGTATTTAACGAATTCCCATGTTGCTTCCTCACGGGCAGTGTCGCCAGTAGCGAAAGCCCAGAGAGAACCGCCGCCGACAGATACGCCGCCGACGTCGTCAGCATTGATGCTCGGGAAATAACCGACGCCCAGTTCAAAGGAGTCACCGATGTTGGTGAGGAGGGTCTTGAGGGCAGCGGTAGATTCGAGAGTGATGGCGATGTCGCCGTTGATGAAAGCCTGCTTGGCATCGTCGTTGCCCTGGTTGAGGTAAGGAGCGATGGCGGTGGATTCGCCTTCACCGACGTACTTCTTCCAGACGCTCAGGATGTCATGGCCGGCACCGTTGCTGTCAAACTCAACTGCAGTGGCGTATGCTTCGCCGCGGCCGTTGTTGTTATTGACGTAGTGCTTACCCATCTTGCCAACCCACTGCTCGAAGAACCAGCCGTAGTTGCCCATACCAAAGCCGTACTTGGCAGCACCGCTCTTGGTGATGGCAGCTGCCATCTCGTTGATTTCGTCGAAGTTCTTTGGCGGAACTTCCGGATCGAGGCCAGCAGCCTTAAAGGCGGTCTTGTTGTAGTAGAGAATCGGGGTAGAGCTGTTGAACGGCATGGAATAGAGCTTGCCGTCAACGGTGTAGTAAGCAGCGATGTTGGGCTCAATGACGCTGATGTCAAACTTCTCTGCGTCAATGAAGTCCTGCATGGGCTTTACCCAGCCGCTGTCGATCATGAAGCGGGTGCCAATGTCGTACACCTGCATGATGTCGCACGGACGGGCGTTGATGCCTGCGGTCTGAATTTTGGAGAACGCATCATCATAGCTTCCCTGATATTCGTAGTTGACCTTGATCTTTCCTTCATACTCTTTGTTGAAGTTGTTGATCATAGTGGTGATTGCCTCACCGTTGACACCACCCATGGCATGCCAGAAGGTGATTTCGACGGGATCTGCAGATGCTGTGATGCACAGAGTGAGCAGCAGAGCAAAAGCCAGAGCCAAAGTAACCAGTTTCTTCATAGGAAAACCTCCTTATAATATTATTAACGTGGAATTCCGCGTTAATTCCGATTAACCCTTTACCGAACCTGCCATCAGTCCGTTGATCAGCTGCTTGTTCATGAAGACGAAAATGCTGAGTGACGGAACAATGACGATGATAACGCCGGCCATCATAAGTCCCATGGACTGCGCATCAATGTCGTAGAGCATGGAAATGCCGACCTGGACAGTCCGGAAGGAGTCTGAGTTTGTGGTCAAAAGCGGCCACATGTACTGGTTCCAGGTATTCAGGAAGACGTAAGCACCAAGGGCGCCGAGAGCGGGACGGGAGAGCGGAACAGCGATCTGTATCAGAAAACGCCAGTTGCCGCAGCCGTCAATCGTGCTGGCTTCCTTGAGTTCCTTCGGAAAGGTCATGTATGACTGGCGGAGCAGGAAAATGCCCATAGCACTGGTCATGTAAGGAATAATCAGCACATACAGACTGTCTGTCCAGCCAAGGTGGGAAACGGTCAGATAGTTGGCGATAATCGTAGCCTCGCCTGGCACCATCATGGTGGCAAGGACGATCAGGAAAAGGAAGCGCTTTCCCTTGAATTCAAGGAACACAAAGGAAAAGGCAGCCATGGAAGCGGTAACCATCTGACAGAGCATGACGCTCAGAGAGACGATGAAGGAGTTCCGGATATAGATCGGAAAGCTGTATGTGGGATTGGTGAACGCGTTCACATAGTTTCCGAACTGAAGGGAATGAGGAAGAAGCAGAGTTTTGTAGACCTGATCGGAATTGACCAGTGAAATGGACAGTGTGTAAATCAGCGGAACCAGAATGATCAGGAGGATGGGGAGGTTCAGCAGGAACTGTCCCGCATGCTTCATCCTGCGAATGCGCCGCGTTTTCAGCTTGACGGCGGATACAGACCTTTCACTCATCAGTAGTTCACGCTCCTCTTCTCAAAACTGAACTGAATCAATGTG
>CACXHF010000135.1 GCA_902767305.1 uncultured Eubacteriales bacterium | reverse complement strand
TAATATAAATTAGACAGACAGCCCTAGGGGCTTTTTACGCTTTTTTGGGTATGGAATAAAGGAATATCCCCTGATTATCATTTTTCTAGGGTAAAGCATCTTTTACTTCACGGAGCTGGTCCATCCTACCATTTTACTTGTCAGCAGCTAAATGCAAATAACCGTCACTCCTTCTGATTTTACTGTATCAGGCAAACATGACCTTCTTTCAGCACCGGCAAAGACTAATGTCCCGTACACGAAAACCGAATTACTATGTTCAAGTCTTTTTTTGCAAACAGAAGTCGCAGCACATGCCCTTTTTTCCGATTTGTAAAAAGTTTCTTGACCTGCAGATGTATTTGAACTATATTTGGGGAAAGATTGTCTTCAAAAAAGTTGGGGGCATCAGTCGTCCGCCTGTAAGCCTCAGATCAGAATACATCTGAAAAAGCCTCCGTAATGTCGGATAACAGAAAATGATGTCTGGAAGGAAACGAATTCAGTATGTGTGCACATTACTTCATCCGAATGGATGAACATGATAATCAGTCCATCGCAGAAGAAGTCCAACGTCGATACGGTCCGCTTCTTTCCGATCAGCCTGATGAAAACATTGTACCGACAAAACTCGCACCTGTACGCTGCCGGGACAGAAGAGGCGGTACCGGTTATTTTATGATGCACTTTGGACTTAAAACAGGCTCAAGCCTGATTATCAACGCCCGTTCGGAATCTATCCAGGTAAAGCCGTTGTTTCGTTCCCTCATCAACAGACGCTGCCTGATTCCTGCTAATGCCTATACCGAATGGAAACACACAGGCAGAGAACGGATTCCCTATCTGTTTGAATCTCCCCGACATTCTCTCATGTATTTTGCCGGGCTTTATCAGCTCACTCCAGGAGAAAAGTTCGGCAATTTCGTCATTCTGACCCGTGAAGCTGCACCGGATTATGCAGACATTCACAGTCGAATGCCTCTGATTCTGAAGCCCGATGTTTATCATGACTGGTTGAATCCAGAAACAGATATTGAATCCCTAACATCCTCATTCAGCACAGAACTTACATACTCTACACCTCAGCTTTCTTTTCTGTTTTAATACAGTGTTTTCATGCCGTTTCAAATAAATGTGATGTACTCTCTTTTTCTCTGTCAAATGCGCTCCGAATCAAGTAGGAGGATGTGGCTAACCCCCGTCCTCTCCCGCACCGTGCGATCCGTTCGGTACACTGCGCGTGCATTGTAATCAGAGATTAACACTATATGTGGGATTAATGTCCGCGTAATGCAAGCTTTATAGATGGACTCGTACGCTTTGGATACGTTGAAATATCCAGCGTGTTTGAGTCTTTCGTTTGTTATGGCTCTTTTCACAGCCGGGAAGTCAGAAGTTGCCCAGTACGCTTTCCTGCTTCCTGCCTTCAGCTTGGCATGGTATTCAGGTACAACCATCTTCCGGAGATTGCGAAACCGTGTCTTTGTGTTCTTCCACTGCTTCCATATATACATCCGGTATCATCGCCCGAGCCATTTATCGAGTTTCTTCACTGTTGTCTTCATTTCTGCCAGGCCGTAGTAGTTCAGCCAGCCACACATGTACTGCTTTTGCTTTTCCATGACCTGTCTGATGTTCTTGTCCTGGTTCTTACTGGTCAGTTCATGCAGCTTGGACTTTGCTTTCTTCAAGGACTTCGGATGTACCTTTATCTAGATCTCATCTTTGTACTTTCTGAATGCAAAACCCAGAAATTTGAAGTCTTTCCAGACCATAACACGCGTGACTAGAAACGTACGCCGCCCGACGCACAATAAAACAAAAGCGTTTCGTTCTAAAACGAAACGCTTTTCTTTCATCATGATGTAGGATACTCGGGGCAGAAGCTCTCACGGCACACACGAAGCAATGCTTATTGCTGCTGCCTTCCGACCCTGACAAGGTTCACACACCCGCATTGCATGAGGTCCATCCGTCATCGCACCCTACAGACTGTATTTTACCTGTTTTTGTTAAAAGAGGCAATATCCAATTTAGCCAAATTCATCATATATAAACAAGCCAATCTTTCTAAATTGTCACGCCTTTTTTTTCCATTTGTATCGCCATTCTTCCGACAAGACGTTCTATCGCCTGTACACATTCAAACAGAATTTCCTCACGATTCTTTATCTTGTCCTGAAACAGCAGATGGTTTGGCTTGTTCAAAGAAAGAGTAAGCCGCGGATCCAGACCGTTAAGGGAACGCAGAAGCATAATACCATCCGTCTCGGAATCCGGAGAAAAATACATCTGCATCATCCCGCTGTCCTGACGAACACGGTCTATGCCGAGGCTACTGCACATTGCTTTCAGATAAGCAACTGCCACCAGATTAGCAACTTCCTGAGGCTCGTCCCCAAAGCGATCCACCAGTTCCTCCTCCACATCATCTCTCTGAGAAGCATTAGTGATCTTGGCAATCCGTCTGTAGACGTCCAGTCTCTGCTTATCACCCGTAACATATTCTGGCGGCAGAAAAGCGTTAACTTTTACATCCATCCGCGTTTCAATTTCCTTGTTAGTCTGAAGTTCAATTCCCTGTGCTTCCTGAACTGCCTCATCAAGAAGCTTGCAGTACAGATCATATCCGATCTCTGCCAGATTGCCGCTTTGCTGAGGACCGAGAATGTTTCCTGCCCCACGAATTTCAAGATCACGCATGGCAATACGGAATCCAGAACCAAATTCTGTAAATTCCCGGATAGTATCCAAACGTTTCTGAGCATTCTCCGTAACAATCTTGCCCGGACGAACCGTCAGATAGGCATAGGCCATGCGATTGGAGCGTCCTACACGTCCCCGAATCTGGTAAAGCTGTCCCAGACCGAAGCGTTCTGCATCATAAACAATCAGCGTATTAACGGAGGGAATATCCAAACCGGATTCAATGATGGTTGTACAAAGAAGAATATCATATTTCTGCTGAGAAAAGTCCATCATGACATCTTCCAGTACATCCTCTTTCATTTGTCCGTGTGCGATTACAATGCGTGCCTCTGGGACAAGCTTCTGTAACTGCTCATAACACTGATCAATTGTTTCAACGCGATTGTACAGAAAAAAGACCTGACCGCCTCGTCCAAGTTCGCGCAATATCGCATCCCTGATGACAGCATCCTGGTATTCAAGTACATAGGTTTGAACCGGATATCGGGCCTGTGGGGGAGTTTCAAGAAGACTCATGTCCCGGATGCCTACCATCGACATGTGAAGTGTCCTTGGGATAGGTGTAGCTGACAAGGTCAGCACATCAATGCTGTTTTTGAAATTCTTGATCGTTTCCTTATGCCCGACACCGAATCGCTGTTCCTCATCGATAATCAGTAAACCCAATTTTTTAAACTGGATACCTTTGTTGAGAATCCGATGAGTCCCTACGATCAGATCTATCTCACCATTCTGAAGGCTTTCCAATGTCTTTTTCTGCTCTTTCTGTGACTTAAAGCGACTGAGATAATCTGCATGAATCGGAAAACCTTCAAATCGTCTCAGAATAGTCTGATAATGTTGCTGAACCAGAATGGTAGTCGGCGCAAGGATAGCTACCTGATAGCCGTCCATAATCGCCTTGAACGCTGCCCTGAGTGCTACCTCTGTCTTTCCATAACCTACATCACCGCATAGCAGACGATCCATAGGTTCCGGCCGCTCCATATCATGCTTGATTTCCTCCACCGCAATCAGTTGATCCGGAGTTTCTTCATAAGGGAAGTTTTCCTCAAATTCCTGCTGCCAGGGCGTATCAGGCGAGAAGGCATGCCCAACCCGTTTCTGGCGCTGCGCATAGAGTTTCACAAGACTAAACGCCAGCTCCTTCACGCTTTCACGTGCCCGACTCTTCTGCTTCTGCCATTTCTTACCGCCCAGATCCGACAAAGCCGGTGCAACACTTTCCCCAGCACCAATGTATTTCTGTATCCGATCAAAATGGTCTACCGGAATGTAAAGTTTGTCTCCGCCCTGGTATTCTATCTGCAGGAAATCTCTTGAAGAATTGTCATTTGTAAGCCGCTTGATTCCAAGATAACGTCCGATTCCATGCGTTTCATGAACAACGAAGTCCCCTACCTCCAGATCGGTAAACGAATTGATTTTGCTGCTTTCCTGGCGTTTTGCTCTGGCTCTCGAAGTTTTGTTTCCGTAAACATCACTTTCAATAATAACCGCCAGTTTCATCTCCGGATATAAAAAACCGCCTGAAAGTGAAGTCGGATAAATGATGCACTTTCCTTTTTCCGGTGTCGCTATGCAGTGCTCATCGAATCGAGTCTCAATTCCCTCATCTTCAAAAGACTGCCTCATACGCTCTCCTCTAGCTATACCGCCAGAGAAGATCATGATCCGCCATCCATCCTCTTTCCATTTCCTGATGTCATCACACAGTTCTTTTGTCTTTCCGCCGTAACTGCTGTGACCTACGCCGTTCATATCAATATAGCAGTTCACCAGCATTTCAGGATTCTGCCGCAGCATACGATTGAGGATGATTGTCCCATCCCGCCGCAGAATTCCTTTCACAACATTCCCAGAAAGAATCAGCTGCTCCTGCTCCCTGACTGCCTCACCTCGTTCCAGAGCATTGGCAAAAGCCGTATTAAATTCGTTTAAACGGCTTTCCATTCTCGACAGACTGGCTTCTAGCTCGTCTACCACGATAATAGGCCGATTCATATAATCGACGACGGTCTCCTCCGAGTCCCACAGAAGATTCAGATATTTTTCCAGCACTCGGGTACCAATGCGGTTTTCCATCTGACCGATGGCTTCATTCATCAGAGTTTCAAACCGTTCAGACGTCCTTGAACGAAGAACAAACGGTGCCTCACCTTCCGTTCGATCCTCGTAAACTGTTTCATCATCTTCCTCTTCTCCGGCTGCTGGCAGGTTCGAAAGAGAGGCATCTCCGAAGTCCTCTATCTCATTCTGTTTTTTTCCCCGGT
>CACXHF010000134.1 GCA_902767305.1 uncultured Eubacteriales bacterium | reverse complement strand
TCAACCATTCCGCAGACAATAGTTCTCAACCGCAAAGGAGAAGTTATTTACAACCAGAATAAGAGTATTACGCCTGTGGAACTGGATGCGTTGTACGAGCTGGCTAAATAAAAAATAAGGTCCGGCAAGTTTCCCCTGTTGACATCAATGGAGATGAAAAGCCCGGAGAAACCGATAAACAGAACAGAGGTACAGAAACTTAAACAGCGAATAAGGGCAGATTAACGGAGACATGCTGTTTTACTGGAATAGGCTGTTCGTGGTGGTCAGTCAAGAAAAGTCCGGATGTTTTGCTGCTTTGGATTTTGAACAGGAGCACAGTTTAAGATGTGCTTCTTTCCTTATCGAAAGATCTGTTTGCTGAAAGTACCGATGTAGAACGGGTTTCATGGCAAGCAGTGCTATGGATTGTCTTATCATGTGTACTTGTTCATGATTTCTGAACAGGGAGTCTCGTTCGATCATTGTCGTATATAGCGCTATCAACCTTACCAGTTAAACTGAAACGGGTACTTCCACACTGTGGACAGATCTTTTGTACACAGAAATCGAATCTGTCTGACGCATACGATTTTTTAGAGCGGTGTTTTTTTGCTTACGGTGATCAGCATATTTTTCATATGGAAACAGTTACATGGATGATTTTGGCCTGTCATCCCATGGGGGTTTCCGGCATGATTTTTGCAGCTCTTTTACACTCCATGGTATTCTGTTTTCTTCTTTGCCAGGAGAATCAGACATGTGAAAAATATCCATACCATCTGCAAATGAGGGATTTTTTGTAGTCAGTCTGCCATGTATGTATGTTATAATAAACTGGAAATGGAGAACCTGCACAGAGTTTCCGGAAAATGTGGTCAGGAATAACAGGGAGGAAAGAGGATGGGAGTTTTTTCTAAAATTCACCGTTACAGGGAGGCGGGAGAGCAGGCAAACGTAAACAACATTGAACGATTTGGCGAACCGGTGTATTCTTTGTTTACTACCACGAAAGTATTTACCCTCCATCACAGAATTGAGATAACAGATGATCGTGAACAGGTGGTGTATCGGGCCAATACGAAATTTCCATCGCTGCATGATAAGACGGATATTTATGATGCCGATGGTAATCATGTTTCGCATATTGAACGAAAGTTCTTTACACTTCATGAACGGCATTTTGTGACGATGGATGACGGAAAGCAGTTTGAGATCTCCAATGAACTGTGGCATATTGTCAAGGATGTAACCAATATCGAGGGACTGGGATGGCAGCTACAGGGAAATATTATTGGACTGAATTTTGAGCTGTATGATACTGACGGGAATGTGATTGCGGTGATCGGACAGAAGATGCTTTCCATTCATGACAAGTATTGTGTGGATATTTATCAGCCCGAAAAGGAAAAGACGGTTGTGACAATTCTTGTTACTCTGCAGCACATGATGAATGACAGAAGCAAAGCTGCGAGTTCAAGTTCCTCGGGCAATCAATGAAAAACGACCGGGAAGAAGAGGAGGAGAAGGAGATTTTTAAATGAATATGGCATGGAATATTATCACAAGCATATTATTTGGGGTGTCAGACCTCTGGGAAATTCTGGCGGAAACTCTCCTTATTATCGGTATATGGAAATTACTTGAAAAGTCCGGACTTAAGGGATGGTGGGCTCTGATTCCCGGTGCGAGAGAATATCAGATCTCACGCTGTGCCGGACGTGAGCCGGAAGGCAGAATATACAGTGCTCTTACGGTCGGAATACGGGTATTAAGGGTACTTTTCATACTTGGAAAGTATGATGCTGTTGAGGATCTTCGTCCTGATATTGTTATTGCTTCACTTCTGGTGATTGTATTTTCCATCATCGTGTTTGTATATGCAATCCGAATATATATCGGATTGATTGAGGTATATGGACAGCGGAAGCGCTGGATCATCCTCTGGGTTTTCCCTGTAGTTGAAGGGTTCGTTGCTCTTTTGTGGGGATTCAGTAATAAGTATCAGCCGTCCTGGAAAGTTACGGATATTCAGGCGGAGATGGAGCGTCTGGCAACCCATGGCAGTGCAACGGTTATGGATGAAGGTCTGACTGTGAATCTGAAAGAGCGTTCCGTTCGGGAGTTTTTCCAGAAAAAAATACTGCTGCGCGATATTCATATGGCGATTCCTCAGGGACATATGGTCCTTCTCCTTGGCGGTTCCGGTGCAGGCAAAACGACCTATCTTAATGCAATAAACGGGTATGAAAAAGCGAAAGCGGAGGTCATGCTCAATGGAAACAACATGTATACGCAGTATAAAAAAATGCAGTATGAGGTAGGTTTTGTTCCACAGTCAGAAATGATGCGGGGAAAAGACACAGTCATTAATACGCTGCTGGATGCTGCCAAGCTGCGGCTTCCTAAAGATGTATCACCGGAACAGCGCAGAAAGCGCGTGGATGAGGTAATGGAGATTTTTGGCCTGAAGCCGGTAAAGAACAATCTTGTTGAAAAACTCTCCGGCGGCCAGAAAAAGCGACTGTCAATTTCCATAGAGTTTATCAGTAATCCGTCTCTGTTTATTCTGGATGAACCTGATTCAGGTCTTGACGGAGTCATGGCAAGGGAACTGTTTGTTCAGCTGAGAAAGATTGCGGATACCGGCAAGATTGTCATAGTTATAACACATACGCCGGACCGTGTGATTGATCTGTTTGATGATGTTATTGTGTTGGCAAAGGACAGTGCACGGACAGGCAGGCTAGCTTATTATGGCAGCATTGAGGATGCCAGAAAGTTCTTCAACCGCGAACGGATGGAACAGATTGTCAAGAGTGTTAACCGGAAAGAGGAAGGCGGAGACGGGCTGGCAGATGAGTATGTCTTGAAATATGCGGAGGTGCAGCATGCCTGATGTGAAAAAGAAAACCACTGCTCGCAGGATGACAGTCCGTTATCGTGGACGGGGGGCACAGGTACTCATTTACCTTGGGAAACTGATCCGCATGTTTGTCTATCAGAATGACTGGAAAGTGGTCCCGATGGCGGCATTGATTGCTGGTCTGGTCGGAATGGTCATTCGCAACAGGTTGTTCAAGAACATGGAAGGTTCATTAATGGGAGCTTTTGCCCTGGTCTGTGTATGTATCTGGAACGGATGCTTTAACTCCGTGCAGGTTATTTGCCGTGAGCGTGATGTAATTAAGCGTGAACATCGTTCCGGCATGCATATTTCCTCCTATATTTGTGCACATATGCTGTATCAGGCGATGCTGTGCCTTCTTCAGACGGGAATTACACTTTATATTACACAGCAGGTCGGTGTTGCATATCCGAGGGATGGTGTAATTACCTCTTTCATGATTGTCGACATCGGTATTTCCATGTTCCTGATTACTTTTTCATCAGATATGCTCTCTCTCTGGATTTCCACACTGGCGCGTTCAACTACAACAGCTATGACGATTATGCCATTTGTTCTGATTTTCCAGCTGGTTTTTTCAGGTGGAATGCTTACGTTGCCGGAATGGAGTAAGCCTCTTACAAAACTGACGATTTCCAATCCCGGTCTGAAAGTCATGGCGGCGCAGGCAAGATATAATGACCTGCCGCTTGCTTCGATCTGGAATACGATTAAAAACATGCGAAATTCGGAAATTGGCGGCTCGGTGACGGTAGGGCAGATTATCGACCTCTTAGGGGAAAAGAATAATCTGACGGTTAAAGAAATACGGGAAATGAGAATCGAGGAATTCCTTACGGTCAATGGGATCAACGAGAAACTGAGCGAATCAGAGACATATCAGAAATTCCGGGAGAAAGAAATCGCGGTAGATATGACATTCGGCGATCTTCTGCAGGGATTCCTCCAGTCACCGGAGTTAAAGGTCTTACTTGGAGAAACGAATATCGATGGACTTAAGACTGAGACTCTCATGGATGACTTGATGAAAGATGAATCAGTAAAAACGTTGCTGAACGAGAAAGTTCTGAAGAATGTTAAAGTCGGAGAGATGATTGATCTGGTTCTCTCCTCTGGTATTCTGGACAGGTACAGAGATGTACCGGTTGGTGGGATAACGACAGTGGGTGATCTTATTGACCGGATAACAGAGAATCCGGATATCCAGGGCAGTCGTGACCGGGTGATTACGGTAAAGACAACGCTTGGAAAGATCATTGATCTGTTTGGTGAAACGCAAGTCAGGACGGCGATCGAGAGGAAGGCCGCCGAGGCAAGTTTCAAACCTGAATATGAGAATACCAGTGACAATGTTATGAATTACTGGATGGGTCTGTTCAATTTTGCAATGCTGTTTGCCTTACTCTCAGTGATTACACTGGAATTTGTTGATAAGGATAAACGTTAATTGCGGTTACGGGTATCCGACTGAGGCGGCTGTCTGACAGATAAAACTGGACAAAGTCCCCGGTGTTATAAAATCAGACCTGTGTCTTTACCGGGAATGCCGGATGGGTGTTCCCGGTTTTTGTGTCGAAAGGGAAGACGTTTAGTTATGGAAAATCATTCGAAACGTGAATTGTTTGAGACCATGCCGGTGCCAAGGGCACTATTCCAGATGGCTATTCCCACTGTGATCAGTCAATTGGTTACGCTGTTTTACAATATGGCGGATACATGGTTCCTTGGCCGTACAAACAACCCATATATGGTTGCAGCATCATCTCTTGTACTGACCGTTTTCCTGATGGCGGGCTCGCTTGGAAATCTGTTTGGCGTCGGAGGCGGGACACTGGTCGTTCGTCTTCTGGGGGCTGGAGATAAGGAAGAAGCGAAAGCTGCTTCATCCTGGACGATGCTGGCTTCTTTGTTGACAGCTCTGTTCTTTTCTATTCTATGTCTTCTGTTTATGGATCCTCTGCTTCGTCTGCTTGGAGCCAGTGACAGTACCATAGGCTATGCCAGACAGTATCTGTTTTTTGTAGTAGGCATCGGAGGTATTGCCAATGTGAATGGAACTACACTGTCATTTCTTTTGAGAAATGCCGGGTATTCCCGTGAGGCATCCTTTGGTCTGAGTATGGGTGGACTGCTCAACGTCCTGCTAGATCCGCTGTTCATGTTTGTCCTGCTGCCGGACGGATATCAGGTAATGGGCGCAGGCATAGCTACAATGCTTTCAAACATGGTCACGTTGGTGTATTTTATCTGGATGGTTCATCGTGTCCGAAAAGAGTCGGTACTGGGAATTCCGCGCAAACTTGTAAAAATTCGAAAAGAATCGAGAAAAGAGCTGTTTTCTGTTGGTATTCCTGCCGCGCTAAGCGTCTTTCTGTATGATCTGACCAGTATCGTGATTAACCGCCTTTCTGCCTCTTACGGAGACCGTGCGCTGGCGGCTATGGGGATTGTACTGAAAGCAGAACGTCTGTCTTTGACCACCTGCATCGGTATCTGTCTGGGAATGATTCCGCTGATTGGATACAACTATGCCGCTCGTAATTACCGCCGGATGCAATCATTTTTCAATGCGGCAAGAATTGCAGGACTTACGGTAGCGGGAATCTGTGTAGTGATGTATTACGTGTTTGCAGATCGTCTGATCGGCGCGTTTATAGGGGATCCGGAAACTGTGCGTCTTGGCACGATTTTCCTGCGGGCACGTTGCTTTGCACCTCCATTTATGTTTCTTGGCTTCAATATGGTGAATTACATGCAGGCTATTAATCAGGGAAGGGTGTCCCTGTGGCTGGCTGTTATTCGGCAGATTGGACTGAATATTCCGCTAATGCTCCTGCTGAATGCTTTCTTTGGTATGACAGGAGTAGTATGGACACAAGTTACGGCTGATATTATCAATGTAATCATCTCGTATATCATCTATGCCAGAGTCCAGAAAGCGGTATTTGGAAGAATTCTGGGAATCTGATTCTCAATGTAAGGCCCGAGAACTGAGAAAGAGAAAAAACTGTGTTTATGTGTCAGGGATTATTATAATGCAAAAGAAGTATATGGACGAATTCAGCCGATAACATAGACTGCTTTCTTTCAGGATACCTTGGATACCGTTGTCAATATAACTCGGACATCTATGGTTCTGCCCGATGCAATGACAGATAAATCGATGACTACGGATGAAGGTCTGATATGCTGAGCCAGGAAGTGCCTGTACGAATGGAAGAATGAAACACAAAAAGGGAACAGATGAAGAATTGCTGAATAATGAATAGGGAGAAACAGGGAAATGACATTCAGATTTGCATCAGAACAGGACTGCTCTTTGATTCTCAGCTTTATCCGCCAGTTAGCTGCTTATGAGAAGATGTCGGACCAGGTGACTGCAACGGAGAAACTGCTTTGCGAATGGATTTTTGAAAAGAAAAAGGCGGAAGTTTTGTTTGTCTGTGACGGAGAGAGGGAAGTCGGCTTTGCTCTGTTCTTTCACAACTTCTCCACTTTTCTTGGCCGTGCTGGCATATATCTGGAAGATCTTTACGTCCTTTCGGAGTACAGAGGCAAGGGCTATGGAAAGGCATTATTGAAAAGACTGGCACAGATAGCTGTGGATCGCGGCTGCGGCCGTCTGGAATGGTCCTGTCTGGACTGGAATAAAACGAGCATCGATTTTTACCTTGCTCTCGGTGCTTGCCCCATGGACGACTGGACAACTTATCGAGTAACAGGAAAAAGTCTGGAAGATCTGGCAAAGTAATGCAGCTTTTCAGTACGAGAGACAAAGGCGAGAACGCATGCGGAACACAACAGCTTTGGAACGCATGATCCCTCACTAATGGGTTGCAAGGTTATCAGAATAGAGGAAGACTGTCTGATTCGATGGTGTGGGTGGTTTATGCACTTTATTGAACATTTACCGGGAGTAATAT